>JADGAU010000014.1 GCA_015231865.1 Gammaproteobacteria bacterium
AAACAGGTTTTATTATGGGATAAAGTTAAAGATAAGCTAAATCACAAAGCGACAAGCTTATCACTGGAAGAGCAGCAAAAACTGTGTATCGCTCGTTTACTGCCTGTTAAACCCGATATCCTTCTAATGGATGAACCATGTTCAGCATTAGATCCAAAAGGTACCGCAGCCGTAGAAGAATTAATCTGGGAGCTTAGAGGACAATACTCGATTGTTATTGTTACCCATAATATGGCTCAGGCACGAAGAGCCAGTGAAGAATGTATTTTTATGCTCATGGGTAAAGTGGTTGAACATCAGAAAACGGAAGACTTATTTGTAACGCCTTTGGAGAAAGAAACATCGGATTATATTGAAGGGCGATATGGTTAATTTCTGATAGATTAACTTAATCATTATTTATGAATACGGTATTAATTATTGAAGATGAAAACGATCTTAGAGCCATGCTTTGCTTTAATTTAGTGAGAAATAATTTCAAAATACTTGAAGCGGCTAATACGGTTGAAGCAAAACAACAATTAAAAATACGGACACCTGATATTATCCTTTTAGATGTTATGATGCCGGGGCAATCCGGTTTTGATTTTGCGGCAGAACTTAGCGCATCAAAATTAACACGTAAGATCCCCATTATTATGTTAACCGCGCGTGATTCTGAAGAAGATAAAATTAGAGGCCTGAATATAGGTGCTGATGATTATATTACCAAGCCTTTTTCACCCTCTGAATTAATTGCAAGAATCAATGCAGTATTAAGACGCAGTCAATTATCAAAAGATGAAACGGAAAGTCAGGAACTCATTTTAGGCGATCTGGTGCTAAACAATATAACCCATGAATTAAATTGCCAGGGAAAAACTATTGCTTTATCGCCAGTAGAATTTCGTCTATTGTCTTTTTTTATTGCTAATCCTAAAAATGTCTATTCCCGCGTTCAATTGCTTGATAATGTTTGGGGCAATGATGCTTTTTATGAAGAAAGGACCGTTGATGTCACCATCAGAAGACTTAGAAAGGCGCTTGAAGAAGTTAGTTATGGTTCAGTGATTCAAACGGTCAGAGGTGTTGGCTATCGTTTAAATAAGATACAATAGCCCTCGTTTTAATAAATTCTGTTTTTGAACTAAATTCGATATATAGTATATACTGAGTAGAATTATATACTGGTGATATTTCAAAATGCAGCGAGGCTTTTTGGGTTTATGGTGATTGAGCATAGACAAACTATGTGATTGAACCATAAATCAAAAGTAACGAAGCCTGCACTTTAAAAGATTGCCAGTATAGCTCAGCTTCTAAAGGTCGTATTTAACTCATGAATACAAATCAACCCGATGTCAGGTTAGTTGGTATTATTTTAGCTTGCTCATTTGCAGCTTATTATTTCGAACAAATTCTAATTCTACTTGTTATCATTATTGCTATCCTGATGTGGCATTATTATCAAATTTATGCAATTCATCGGCTTTTATATCAATCAGATAAAAAGCCACTTATTTTATTTTATGGATTATTTGCCGAAATCTATCTAAGAATTAACCAATACTATCTATATTGGAAGCATTATCGACATTCAAGGCGTAGAATATATAGTCGTTTTCAACAGTCATTTAAATATTTTCCCAATCCCGTTTTATTATTAGATAAACAATGGCAGGTTAAATGGTATAACCCGATCAGTAAGAAAATATTAGCTAATGAAACCCAATACCATGGACAGAGCCTGTTAACTTTGATCCCGCATCCGGTACTAACAGAATACTTGCGGGAAAAGAACTTTTCCAAACCCGTGGTTATTGAACTGCCTCATAAACAACAAATCATTATTGAGTTACAGTTTGTTTCATTAATCAATGATGAAACTCTGCTGATTATCAGTGATATTACAGACAAAACCAATTTATCACGCAGTCAAAAAGACTTTATTACCAATGTCTCTCATGAATTAAAAACGCCACTTACCGTACTAATGGGTTTTGCTGAGCCCATGCTGTCTGAAATTGGTCAATTCGACCCACAGTGGCAATATGCAATAAAAACCATCCATCAACAAACGCAAAAAATGCAGCAATTAATTGATGAATTACTGGTTTTATCCAGACTGGAAAGTCAGGATGCCGTGGAAAAAATTGAACTTCAATCCATTGATATGAAATTACTAATAGAGCAAGCAGTCGATGATGCAAAACTCATCGCTGCGAATACCGGGCATCAGATTGAAGTAGACATTGATGAACAATTAACACTCCATGCTAATCCAGTTTTAATCCGTTTGCTCGTAGATAATTTGTTAAGAAATGCAATAAAGCATACGCCAGAAAGTTGTCATATATGGATTTACTGGGATAAATGTGGCTCTGCCTTATGTTTTATCGTCAAAGATAATGGAGAGGGAATTGCGCCACGGCATCTGTCACGGTTAACGGAACGATTTTACCGGGTTGACTCATCACGTAACCGCAATAATGGAGGAACCGGACTTGGATTATCTATCGTTAAACATGCACTCAAGCATTGTAATGGAGAATTTGAAATTCAAAGTGAAGTGGGACGTGGAAGTGAATTTATTTGCCGTTTTAATTTGCTGGATAATTGATAGTTACTCTCACTTTTCCGGCTTCTTCCGTTGTAGTGCCAGCACCTTGGTTTTAAGATAAACACCTAATGCCATAAAGACTGCTGCAATAAAGGCCAGTTCATTGATATAAGCCTGGCCATGGATTAAAAAAAGACCGGCTGTAATTCCAGCAGTTGTCCAAAATAACACTACTGAAATAATCCAGTGAAAACGGACTTTAGAATATTCATTCTCCCATTCAGTTAGCGGATCAAGCTCCTCTTTTTGAGGTACCGCCATATTGCATTCGGGACAATGAGTATCGGTATCAGATAATTGAAGACCGCATCCTTTGCATATATGTGTAAACATCGTTATTTCCTGATTATTTTGTCAAAATGTGGTTTGCCATAATATAGCATATTGACTCAGCCCCCGGTTATAAAATAACTTGAACAAAACAAAAAAAGATGTGCAGATTTTAATTTTCTGCACATCTTTTATCGTTATAAATAAGAAGAGAAACTTCTTATACTTATCTATTAAATAACAAAATATTTTTTCCTTACTTTTTAATTATTTAGTGCAAACAGGCAAAAATATTTTTTGGTTGACGACTCTTTATTAACTAAAAATAGCTTTTAAAATAAAGAAAATAATAGCAGCCAGAATAGCACCGGCAGGAAGTGTTATCAACCAGGATACGACAATTCCACCAATGACACGTAAATCAATTGCACCCACACCGCGAGCAAGACCGACACCCATAACAGCACCAACCGCAATCTGTGTAGTAGAAACCGGAGCACCGGTAGCCGAAGCAAAGACAACAGTAGAAGCAGCTGCCATCGTTGCACAATAACCACGCGATGGGGTTAATTGCGTGATTTTAGTACCAATGGTTTGCATTACTTTATAACCCATCGTCGCTAGTCCTAAAACAATACCACCGCCACCAACAAAGAGTACCCAGATTGGCAAGGCTGCTTTTTGAGCAACTTCACCACCACTATTGACAATAGACAAAACAGCGGCCATTGGGCCAATACCGTTAGCAACGTCGTTCGAACCATGAGCAAAGGCCATGGAGCATGCCGTTAGTACCATTAATGGCGTAAAGATTTTTTCCACGCTGGCATAGTGATATTCACGGTCAGCATCCTCATCAATGGTGATTTTACCAATGATGATTCTGGCAATGGCGGCAATAATGAGTCCAACCAGCACAGCCCAAATATAAGCAGATGTGGTTTTATCAAAGTCAGCAATCGTGTGATCAATACGCAGGTGTTTAAGACCTTTCATAACCGTCACTAAGGCAACCACAAAACCTACCAGGAAGGCGTACAGAAATGACCAGCGTTGTGCATTACGAAAAGGATTTTCTGTGTTAATAATCAGCTTACGAATACTGATCATCAGTAATAGCGCGAAAATTCCCCCAATCAATGGCGATACAATCCAGCTTGCAGCAATTTTAGCAATTTTATCCCACATAACCGCATCCATACCGATACCAACAGCACCGAAACCAACAATCGCACCAACAATCGTATGCGAAGTCGATACCGGCCAGCCGCGGGTAGTTGCAACCATCAGCCAGATGGCAGCAGCCAATAAGGCAGCCAACATACCATAGACCAATAATTCAGGTTGCCCTACGATAGCCGTGGGATCAATAATTCCCTTACGAATTGTTTTGGTTACTTCACCACCGGCAAGAAATGCACCTGCGAACTCCATAACTGCTGCAATCATAATCGCCTGTTTGACCGTAATCGCACCTGAACCAACGGGCATACCCATAGCATTAGCAACGTCATTTGCACCAATACCCCATGACATATAAAGACCAAATATAACGGCCAGTACTATAAACACCGTGCCCCATTCAGCAATGATTTCCATTTTCCTACTCCTTAATTCTTAATATTTTGAAGCTTAACAATATGTTTTAACAATAAGGTTAAACAATCGATCAACTTGCAACCATTAAACTGATACGTTCACCAACGTTTTCAGCTTCATCAGCCAGTTCTCCAAGCCATTGAATAATCTGATACCACATCATGACAGAAACAGGGCTCATTTGATCTTCAAGTGCAAATAGTTGTTGTTTTATCGCAAATCCTTTGCTGTCAGTATCAGCCTCTAACTGGTTAAGCTTGGCTACCATGTCCTGGACATTTGCTGCTTCACGGCCGGAAAAACCTGCTTCAATCAGTTCATCCAGTTCTTCAACAATCATATGACTATGATTACAGGTTTTAATACATGCCATCACAAATTCTTTCAGTGAATCAGCCATATCAGCAGGCACTTCCATTGGACGTTCAGACAGCAAACCGGCAATATGCTTAGATGTATTCGCGATGCTATCCTGCATTTCCAGCATGCCCAGCAGGTCAGAGCGATCAACGGGCATAAAGAGGCTTTTGGGTAGATGGGCTCTTAGATTATTTTTGAGCTCATTAGCTTCCCGTTCTTTTGTGACGATTTTACTCACCTGAGTTTTTAAGTTTTTTTCATCATTATTAATGAGTGCATCAAATAGCCCTGAGACTTCTGATACGCATTCGTCAACAAGGCGCATTTGAGCTTGCAAGGGCTTAAATGGACTGCTGCCGAGTAGTTTGGCAATAGGATTTGTTGTCTTCATTTGCATCTCCCTTATTTTTATGAATTGATCATTGCTATTGTACAGAGAAAATATTACAACATTGTGACAATATGACATTTTTGTTACATTCATATTACGAGTGTTGAGCTTGCAAATGTTGTTATAAAATGTATATTGTATTTAGATAAAGTTTTTCCGTAAAAAGAAATAAAATTTTCCAGCAAAAATAACTGCTTTTCATTATTTTGCAGAAAAAAAAGAACAAATTGCGTTTTATTGTTTTTCGTTTCAAGATAACTTTAAAGACGTTTAACTCCAATGATGAATTAACCATCAATCTAAACCTAAAAGACAAAAAATTATCTGATAACAAACTATGACTAAACTGTATACCGAACCATTTCAGGATATTCAAAAAATAAAAGGGGTTGTCTTTCCTGATGAGTTAAAATATCGATCTTTACTTATCACAGGGCCACCTGGTTCTGGAAAAAGCACATTAATTCGAAATCTGGGCGGATGGTCGGAAGAAGGCTATATTGATCTTGCCTTAAATAATTGGTGGACAGCTCAAAGCCTGTCGCTGCGTCCACGTGAAATACACCTCGGTATTCCTTTTCATGGTGTAAAACAATCACTTGCTGTTTTTGAACCAGCATGGATCGAAGCGGGTAAGCCTTTGAAAATAGATTTTGAACGTATTCGTATTCCTCCTGCAAAAAAATACTTTTTTTCAGTTGACTGGTTTAAACGCTATGTTTTTGAATTCATCATTCCACCTGCTGAAATCATTTTTGAAAGAAGAATGCAGCGTGCAACAAAAAAAACGCATTATGTAGATAAAGACCTGACGCTCGATATCATTAAGTCTCAAGTGTTAATTTATTCTACCGTAGCTAAATATCTTTCTAACAATGGAATTTTTGTTTATATTAGAGAGAGTTGTGATGAATCACCGTTGAAGATTGTATCAAAGTAATCATCGTGATGGTGTTTAGATTAGGATTAATATAGGAATATTAAACTTAGTTGTTATTAATAGGGTTAGTGCTTTAAAGGTTAAATAGTATGAAGCAAGCGAAAAAAAGAAAAAGTTTATTAAAAATTATCAAAAAGGCTTTTTCAGATCTGGAAGTATGTGAGAATATTGATCTTAAAGATACCTATAAGTTACCGGATAAAAAAATCACCTTTCCCCTGGAAAACTACCCGATAAAATTGCATATCAGTTACGACATGCATGAATTACACCTGTATCCTGAATTTCCTATCGACCAAACAACTGAGGTTGGCGAAGATACCTGCTATATTTTATTTGAACCGGAAAGTTATTATTCAAAAATAGGTGGTTTTTATCGCCTTTGTGATGATGATAAAATTATTTTAGGCAGTGGTAACGAAAAGCAACATGCATTTCTAAAGACTTCGGCTAAATTACAGGAGCAGCAACTCAGTATTAGTAATGATGAAGGCAAGCTAATTTTTAAATGTCATCATGTTGAATCAGGAACTTGTATTTCACCGTTACTTAAAGAAAAAAATCTGAATAAAATTAATGATTGGCGTAAAGAAAAAATTTCCCGGCTAAGTAAAATAATTGGCAACCCCACAAGCTTATTGTCGAATGAAGAGGCTTTGGAACAGATAAAAAAAGTTAATGCAGTTTTAGCTAAGGAAAAATACCGCGAAAAAAATAATGAAGGAAAACCGGGTGGAGTTATCCAAATACCCGATAAGTGTAAGGTAGTCATTATTGGCGATCTACATGCCCGTATCGATAATTTGCTGACCCTATTGTCTCAAAATAATTTTTTATCCGAGATGGAAAATAATCGTGTCCGTATTGTGGTTTTGGGTGATGCGGTTCATCCTGAAGTTAAGGGACATTATGATGAAATGGAAAGCTCCGTATTAATGATGGATTTAATCTTTAAATTAAAACTGCAATTTCCGGAGCAATTTTTCTATATTCGGGGAAACCATGATAGCTTTTCAGAAGAGCTTTCCAAACATGGCGTTTCTCAGGGAATATTATGGAAAAAGAAACTGAAAAAACTGCGTGGAAATAGTTATTTAAAAGAAATGGAAAAGTTTTATGAGCAATTAGCCTATGTCGCTTTTTCTAAACACTTTGTTTGTGCACATGCCGGCGCGCCAACATCGGCAGTTAATCAGCATGCTTTGGTTAATATTACACACTATCCTAAATTACTAAAAGATCTCCTTAACAAACGCTTAAAAACCTCAAATCGTTTATCCGGCTATACTAAAGGCGATATTAATAAATTGAAGAAATGTCTTAACCTGGATAAATCAGTACCTTTTATCGTTGGTCATACACCAATGGATCACGAGGAAACCGTGTGGAAAAATGTTGGCGAGATTCAAAACCATCATATTATCTATAGTGCACAACAAGACATCGTTGGTGCCATGGTTCAGATAAATCATAAAATCTATCCGTTAACCTATATGGTTGAACCGATATCCAAACTACTCAAATAAATTGATACTACTATTATAAAGATTAAAAGGCCTGGTGTGGATAATTTATATTCTATTATATTGATATTGTTGTTAATAATTGTAGTTGCTGCTGTTATTGTCGGTTTTGTTATCCGTTGGAGCCGGCATCAAAATGATCTGAATAATATGGTGATCTTTTGTATTAAATATCTGATTGAATCAAAAGATGATCAGGAAAAAATCAATGCTGCAAAGGCGCTGGGGCATGCCAAAGATCCTGCCGCTTTATTAGTGCTTCTTGATGTCAGCAATGATAAAAAGCATGAAAATAAAGAAGTTCGCCATGCGGCTATTGATGCCCTACATGAAATGGCTTCTCACTACTCTAAATATAATAAGCTAATTAAGTCCTTACTAATTGCTTCAGAACAGAATAACCACCAGCTTGTCCTGGATTTATTGATTAGTCATTTTGAACAAGATAATGATAATAAATATGTGCAAAGTGCTTATATTATTGCCAGAGAGTATATCAAGCTTGAGCAATATGAAGAAGCAAGAACCTGGTTACAAAAAGCAGAATTTAGAAATAGAAGATTTATTGTTTATATCGATGAAATTGATGAACTTATTGAGCTTTGTACCAGTAAATTATTTTTAATTGGTGATCTGTTTTTTTACTCTGAAAAATATTTTAAAGCGCTCGAATACTATTCTTCCGCTTCACAGGATCTCAGTGATGAAATAAAACAGCACTATCATGCCTATATGAGACTAGCTTGTGTTTATTGCAAACTTGAACGATATAATGAGGCGCTGGAAGCCAACCTGATTGCCATACAGAAGCATCAGGAAATGGAACAGGAATCACAACAATTACAAAATCTGTTAAGAGAAATGATTAATGCTGTATCAAAGAATGAAGAGCCATCAAGCAAGTCAAGACATAACCATAAAGAATTAAATAGTCTGACTGTTGAGATTATGAATAAATTATCCATCAATAATACTGATAAAGGTGATTTTGATAAACTGTTCAGTTAAACCATCAATATTTTTTAACAAAGAAAATCATGAATCATAACAATAAAAAAAAGATAATATTCTCGATACTTAGTATTGTTATATTAATTTTGCCGGGAATGGCTCTAGCCTCCATTGACAGTGGCGAACGCTTTGACTTAACACAGCATATAATAGGTTTCACGGCCATCAGTATATTTATTCTAGCCTATGCTTTTGTTATGTCTGAAGAGTTTACTCATCTCAGAAAATCAAAACCTGTGATTTTGGCAGCGGGAATTATTTGGGCAATCATAGCCGCCTATTATGCTTCTCATGGCATAACCCATGCTGCTGAGCAGGCTGTTCGCCATAACTTTATGGAATATGCTGAGTTAATGATATTTCTTTTAGTCGCCATGACTTATATCAATGCTATGGAAGAACGTTTTGTATTCTTTTCATTACGTGTCTGGTTAATTCGAAAAGGTTTTAACTTTCGTCAACTATTCTGGATGACAGGAATTCTTTCTTTCTTTATCTCTCCTATCGCTGATAACCTTACCACAGCACTACTAATGTGTGCCGTGGTAATGTCTGTTGGTGGAAATAATACCCGCTTTGTTGGCTTAGCCTGCATTAACATTGTCGTTGCTGCTAATGCAGGCGGAGCATTTAGTCCTTTTGGTGATATAACGACCTTAATGGTATGGCAGAAAGGTATTGTCGACTTCTGGACTTTTTTTAATCTACTGATACCATCCATAGTGAACTTTTTAGTACCGGCTGCTATTATGTATTTTGCTATACCCAATGAGTCTCCCAGTATAAAATCTGATCTGGTCATTATGAAGCGCGGTGCAAAAAGAATCATTGCGCTTTTTTTAGCAACCATTACGACAGCCGTTTGCTTTCATAATTATCTGCACCTACCCCCAGTTATTGGTATGTTAACCGGTTTAGCCTATTTACAGTTTTTTGGTTATTACCTGAAAATGACTCATCAACGCAGTTTCACACGTTATCGAATAAAATTAAGTGCTTTAAGTAAATTACGAACAACTCAGGATATTGATGAACGAGAACTCGGTGATACGGTACCATTTGATGTATTCAATAAAATTTCCCGCTCTGAATGGGATACCTTATTATTTTTCTATGGCGTAGTCTTATGTGTTGGTGCATTAGATTTTATTGGTTATCTAAGTCTTAGCTCTGAATTTATGTATGGGCAATTAGGTGCAACAACTGCCAATATCTTAGTCGGTATTTTGTCCGCTATTGTTGATAATATTCCCATTATGTTTGCCGTTCTGACCATGTTACCGGATATGTCTCAGGGGCAGTGGTTACTAGTTACCCTGACTGCCGGTGTGGGTGGCAGTTTGCTATCAATTGGCTCTGCAGCAGGCGTTGCCTTAATGGGACAGGCCAGAGGTATGTATACTTTTGTTTCCCACCTCAAATGGACACCGGTCATAGCATTAGGATATTTCGCCAGTATTATGGTACATATGTGGATAAATGCTGATATGTTTAATATTAATTAGTCCCCCTTCATAAACCTTAAAACCGCATCTAAGTTGTAGTATGTTTATTGATTCCTGTTTATAATCAATCATTCTCAATAGATTAGATTATTACTTATGTCATTTGAATTAGGTCGTGCTGTTCTATCCAGACTATTGCCAGATGTTATTGATTTGGCCAAACAAACTGGTAAAACAATTATAGAAACTGAGGCTCTGTCAGTTGAAATTCAGGAAAAATCTGATTTAACTCCGGTCACTAATGCCGATCTGGCAGCTAGTAAGCTAATCGAAGAAAGGCTCATTTCTATGCCTGGTAATTTTCCGGTTCTGTCTGAAGAGTCTGAAAATATTGATTTTAGTACTCGAAAAAACTGGCCATGTTATTGGTTAGTTGATCCTCTGGATGGCACTCGTGAATTTATTAACCAAAATGGTGAATACAGCGTTAACATTGCCTTAATTTATAAGCATGAACCAGTATTAGGCGTGATTTATGCGCCAGTTCAGGGAGAGCTATATTATGCTTTCCAAGGTGGAGGTGCATTTAAAGTTGAAGGGCTAGGCTCTCCTCAATTAATTCATGTTTGCAAACAGAAACGAGAACCTTTAGTCGTTGCCTGTGGCAATAGTCAGCCAGGTACAGAATATCAAAAGCTAATGAAGAACCTGGGGGCTATTTGTTTTTTAGCCATGGGAAGTTCATTAAAGTCCTGCTTAATTGCAGAAGGTAAAGCCGATCTTTATGCTCGCCTTGGGCCAACGTCTGAATGGGACACTGCTGCTGCTCAATGTATTGTAGAAGAAGCTGGAGGCCGATTAACCGATACTGATTTACAACCACTTAGATACAATACAAAAGAATCATTACTAAACCCACATTTTTTAGTTTATGGTGATAAACAAGTAAACTGGCAGCAATATTTATGAAACATCTAAGCCAGTTTATTTTCTCGCCTATTGGTAGCAAAATCATTATGGCACTTGCTGGTACCATGATTTTTTTGTTTTTAATCGGCCATGTTTTGGGTAATTTATTAATTTTTAATGGTTCAGATAGTCTCAATACATATGCTCATTGGTTACAAAACAATCCTTTATTATGGGTGTTTAGATTAACGATGTTGGGTCTTTTAAGCCTTCATATTTTTATTGCCTTACGATTATATATTCAAAACAAATATGCACGTCCAATTTCATATCAAGTTGATAAAGATATTCAATTGGGTTTTAGTGAGAAAACCATGATTGTCAGCGGACTGCTTATTTTTATCTTTATAATTTTTCATATTGGCCACCTAACGCTTGGCTGGCTACCAACGACTTCATTAGCCATAGATAACAATATCAAAATGGTCAATGTCTATGAAAATATTGTTAATGGTTTTCAAGTAAGCTGGGTTGCCTTATTTTATATTGTTTCCATGCTGATTATTGGTCTTCATTTACACCATTCATTAAAAAGTCTGTTTCAGACGCTTGGATTTCATAATCATAATTTACATTGGCTGGTCTATAGGTTGACGCCAATTATGATTGCCGTACTGGTATTAGCATTTATATCAATTCCAGCAGCTGTATTAATGGGATGGATTCAATAATGAGCATATCTTTACATGCCAAAATACCTGATGGACCTTTGGCAGATAAATGGGATAATCAGCTTGCGCACTTTAATTTAGTTAGTCCTAATAATAAGCCTAAATATAAAGTGATTGTTGTTGGATCAGGGCTAGCTGGTGCTTCTGCATCGGCATCTTTAGCAGAACTTGGCTATCAGGTCGACTGTTTCACGTTTCATGATAGCCCAAGACGGGCACATTCGGTTGCAGCTCAAGGTGGTATTAATGCCGCTAAAAATTATCGTAATGATGGTGATAGTATTTATCGCCTATTCTATGACACCATCAAAGGTGGAGACTTTCGCTCCCGTGAAGCTAATGTTTATCGATTAGCTCAAATCAGTGGTCAAATTATTGATCATTGTGTCGCCCAGGGCATTCCCTTCGCACGCGATTACGCCGGCTATCTGGATAATCGTTCCTTTGGTGGCGTACAGGTATCTCGAACATTTTATGCTCGTGGGCAAACCGGACAACAACTTTTACTCGGAGCTTATGGTGCTTTAAATCATCAGATTCACCAGGGTAAAGTTACTATGCATACTCGCACCGAGATGCTGGAATTGGTGGTTGAAGATGATGTAGCCAAAGGCATTATTGTTCGTAATCTGGTTACTGGTGAAATTAGTCGGCATAGTGCTCATGCTGTCATTATTGCCAGTGGTGGTTATAGCAATTTATATTACCTATCAACTAACGCACAGGCATGTAATGTCACCGCAACTTATCGCGCTTATAAAAAAGGTGCTTTATTTGCTAACCCCTGCTTTACCCAGATTCATCCAACCTGTATCCCTGCAAGTAATGAGAATCAATCAAAATTAACCCTAATGTCAGAATCATTAAGAAATGATGGGCGTATTTGGGTTCCAAAAAAGTTGGGCGACAAACGCTCCCCGGAAGCTATTCCAGATAATGAAAGAGATTATTTCCTGGAGCGTCGTTATCCTGCCTTTGGAAATCTGGTTCCAAGAGATATTGCTTCTAGAGCTGTTAAAAATATTTGTGATCAAGGCTATGGCGTTGGTTCCACTGGTCATGGCGTTTATCTGGATTTAGCTGATGCGATTCAAAAACTGGGATTAAAAACCGTTAAAGAACGCTATGGTAATTTATTTGAAATGTATCAACGCATAACAGATGATGATCCCAGTCAAACACCAATGAAAATTTATCCGGCTTTACACTACACCATGGGCGGATTATGGGTCGATTACCATCTGATGAGTAATATTCAGGGATTATTTGTACTAGGTGAAGCCAACTTTTCCGATCATGGAGCCAATCGTTTAGGCGCCAGTGCTTTAATGCAGGGTTTAGCCGATGGCTATTTTATTGCACCGCCAAGTATTGGGCATTACCTGGCGACTTATCAGCCTGAATTACCTGATAGTCAATCATCTGCTTTTAATTTAGCTCTGGAAAAAGTCGATAATAGAGTTAACAAACTTGTTAATATTTCAGGGCAACATTCAGCTGATTATTTTCATCGCCAGCTGGGTAAAATTATGTGGGAAAATTGCGGTATGAGCCGTAATGAACAACAATTAACATCAGCACTAGAGCAAATTCCACAATTACGTGAACAATTCTGGCAGGACTTGAAAATAACCGGTTCCGATAAAATGCTTAACGCACAACTTGAAAAGGCAGGTCGTGTGGCTGACTACCTAGAGTTTGCAGAAGTACTTTGTCATGATGCCTTAGCAAGAAATGAATCCTGTGGTGCCCACTTTAGAGAAGAATCTCAATCGACAAGTGGTGAAGCAAAACGAGATGATGAACATTATTCCTATACGGCTGCCTGGGAATATAAGGGAGATGATAATACTCCTCAATTACATAAAGAAATGTTGAATCATGATGAAGTTAAGCCCTCTAATAGAAGTTACAAATAATGGCGAAGTTATAAATAATGACGGAGTTATAAATAATGGCCGACTATAAAATCAAAGTCTGGAGACAATCTCCTCTTGGTATAGGCCCCGGCGGTGGCGAAGGACCTGGTGGTAAAGAAGGCAAATTCGAAACCTACACCATTAATAACATTGATTCTGATTTATCATTTCTGGAAATGCTCGATATATTAAATCAGCAATTGCTTCAGGAAAATAATATTCCTATTGCCTTTGATCATGATTGTCGTGAAGGTATCTGTGGTGCTTGCAGCCTGGTTATCAATGGTGTCCCGCATGGTCCAGAATCAAGCACGACCACTTGCCAACTTTATATGCGCCACTTTGAGCATAACTCAACAATTATCGTGGAACCATTTCGGGCCAAAGCCTTTCCTGTCATTCAGGATTTAGTCGTTGATAGAAGTGCCTTTGATAGAATTATGCAAGCTGGTGGTTATATCTCTGTGCATACTGGTGCTGCAACAGATGCCAATACTGTTTTAATTGCCAAACAGTCTGCTGATGATGCTTTTACTGCCGCTACCTGTATTGGCTGTGGAGCCTGTGTCGCTGCCTGTAAGAATGCATCTGCAATGTTATTTGTTGCTGCTAAAACTAGTCAACTAGGCCTTCTGCCTCAAGGTCAACCTGAAAAAACCAACCGTACTCTAAAAATGGTTCAGCAAATGCAGCTGGAAGGTTTTGGTAATTGCTCCAATCATTATGAGTGTGAAGCTGCCTGCCCTAAGAATATTCCCGCCAGCTATATTGCTCAGCTCAATAAAGACTTTTTGATTTCCAGTTTTACCAATAAAGAATTTGAATGCCAGAATGATAATTGTTATGAGTCTTAGGGTGTTGTTGACCTTTCAGGTGCTTAAATGATTTATTAATACGTTATAGTTGCTTTGCTACCATATCAACAATCTGCATCATGCGATTAACATAGCCCCATTCATTATCATACCAGGCATATATTTTTACCTGAGTATTATTTATTACCATTGTTGATAATGCATCAACAATTGATGAACGGGGATCATTAACATAATCAATGGATACTAAAGGGCGTTCTTCGTATCCTAGAATACCTTTTAATTCATTTTCCGACGCTTCTTTAAAATAGCCATTAATTTCTTCAGCGGTTACTGCTCTGGATGCTTCAAAGACCAAATCTGTTAATGAGGCATTTAATAAAGGCACCCTTACCGCATGACCATTAAGTTTTCCCTCAAGTTCCGGAAATATTTTAGTTATCGCTTTTGCAGAACCGGTTGTTGTCGGTATTAAAGATTGCCCACAGGCACGCGCACGACGTAAATCTTTATGGCCTTTATCAACGATGGTTTGAGTATTGGTAATATCATGAATGGTGGTCATACAGCCATGAACTATCCCAACCTTTTCATGCATCACTTTGATAACAGGTGCCAGGCAATTTGTCGTACAGGAAGCTGCCGTTACCAGGTTATGCTCCTCAGCACTATATAAATCATGGTTAATACCATAGACAATATTTAAAGCACCTTCTGTAGGCGCCGCGACAATGACTTTTTTCACGCCTTGAGCAAAATATTGCTGCAAGGTTTCAGGCTTTTTATGGTGCTTACCCGTCGCCTCAATAACAATATCACAATCAGACCAATCTGTTGCTTCGATTGAGGCATTTGACGTATGTGTAAGTTTCTCTCCATTGATTATAACAGTATCATTTTCACTTGCTGTATCATACTGCCATTGTCCATGAACAGAATCAAACTTAACCAAATGAGCAGAGCCTTCAGCATTTGTGGCAATTTCGTTAATGCGCACTATTTGATACGAATCGTCATCCCAACCAGAACGTAAACCCAACCGACCCATACGGCCAAAACCATTAATACCAACTCGAATAGTCACTATAAAACTCCTTTATTTAATTTAGCTAGATCCAATAAGCCATCATAATAAATTAATATCTGATTATCTACTGTCCACAGCTACTTTTCTTGACGATATGTAAATTGTAAAATCAAAAGTCCTTCATTAACCGACCATGGCAAAATTAACATAAAGTTACATGTAAATGTAATAATGTATCGGTTAAAATGGATACCTTTCTCTATTCTTCATTTAAGATCCTATTTATGCTAACTTTCATTAAGAACTTAATCAAAAAAAACTTTAATATAGATAGCAATCTATCTTGTGATATTTGTGATAAGTACGAGTTACGTATTTTTACCGCCAAGTTATTTCTTCAAATGATGTACCAGGATGGAAAAGTAACCACTAATGAAGAAAATAGTGTAAAAAATGCTATTGCAGATTATTTTGACTTACCGCTTAACGAAGTCGATCAACTATTTTTACTGTCAAATGATTTATTTGCATATGAATCACAATGCTCTGTCCTTAGTCAAAAGATTAATCAACAATGTAGCGACCAACAAAAAGCTAAAATTATTGAACATTTATGGCTAATTGCCTACTCAGATAATAATTTACATGAGAAAGAAGAAAAAATGCTGATGGATATTTCAAAGTGCCTGCAAGTACCTCACTTAATAAGCCATAAGGCTAAGTTAAAAGCACAAAACTTCACTGCTGATAGAAAATGGACTCATTAGGGAGACTGATTAATACCTCATTAATCACAAGTGTTGTTATTTCTATCTATTGTGTTACTTAGGAACAACCACAGGCGGCATAAGTCCGAAGAGCTTGTTTAACTGCTTCATCATCTGATGCATCCTGAATGTAATACCGAGCAAGAATATTTGTATCAAGGCCAGTCATATTTGATTAATCATCACTAAAAATTGTTGCCGGATCAAAATCAACCGGAACAGAAGTGCACTTACTGTTTAATAAGCTTTTTAATCTGGCTTTGCTTATTTGCAGTCTATATCATCATCCATAATATGAAGTTGATGGAAAAAGCCATGCACACTAAATGGTCTATGTGCTTC
The DNA here is from genome assembly GCA_015231865.1 of Gammaproteobacteria bacterium. GTDB lineage: Bacteria > Pseudomonadota > Gammaproteobacteria > GRL18 > GRL18 > JADGAU01. The sequence goes on from JADGAU010000014.1 coordinate 16,649, forward strand.
ACACTTATAAGGTGGGAAAACGATGGCAATAGCAACAGCACCAATCAAACAGGCGATACCGCAGATAGTAAAAGCCAGAGAAAAATTGCCTAAATCCCCCAGCATTCCTCCTAAAATAGGAAAGATAATGCCACCAACACCATAAGATAAAAAGATGTATGGGTAGTTTTGACCTACCGCTCGATTTCCAAATTCATCTGCCGTTAATGCGGGGAATAGAGCAAAATTACCGCCAAAATTAAATCCAATAAGGGTCGCACCTAAATATAATAAATATTCATTACCTGCCATATAAGTAAATGCAAGCAGAATAATTCCCTGACTCCCCGCCATTAATAAGACAGAATTTTTTCGTCCCAGTTTATCACTTAATGTGCCCCAGGCAATTCTACCAATGCCATTAGCAATACTAAAAAATAAAGCCATGGCCGTCCCTGCAATAGCACTGGCTTCAATCATCGTATAACCATTTGCCTGTAAGGCTTCCATTGGGTAAAGCTTCATTAAGCCAATAGACATTAGCCCGGCCCCTGCACTAACTGCAAAGGTAAAAAAGATAAGATAAAACTGAGGGGTATGGAACATATCTATAGCACTAAAATCTTCACCACCAGAACCAGCTGACTGCACGGGAACTTGATAACCTTCTGGCAACCAACCTTTCGGCGGCATTTTCATCCAGATACTGCCAATTAATACCAGTACCATAAAAATCACTCCATAGTACATGAAAGTTTGCATGATACCGACTTCATTAATTAGATTTCCCCAGGTTCCTGCAAGCTTAACCCAAATCATGGCCCCAAAACCAAATCCAGCAACAGCTAATCCCGTTATCATACCTTTATGATCAGGAAACCAGTTCATTCCTACCGCAATAGGAACCACATATGCCATACCAATACCCGCACCGCCAATAAGACCAATACCGACCAATACGGGCCAAAAGTCGGGTGATGCAAAACTGCCAGCAAACATATAGCCAATGCCCAAAGTAACACCACCAATAATGGCCAGTTTTTTAGGGCCCCATTTAGTTAATTTACGCCCTGAAAAAACCATGACTAAGGCAAAAGTTGCCAAACCTACAGCAAACACGATTTGTGTATCCATCTTACTCCAACCGGCATCTTTTAAAGCCGGAGTAAACACTGACCAGGCATAAATTGCACCAAGGCAAAGCTGTATTAACACGGCACCCAAAACCACCCATAATCGATTCATCATATTCTATTTTTCTGTTTAGCTAAAAGTAGGCAGTATTATAAAGAAAAAGTATGACAACCACATGAATGACTAAATAATTCTTTTCAATACTAACTATTTATTAATCCAATAATCAATAAGGATTTTGACACCATTATCTTAAGTATTGATGAATTGAAGCAATAACAAAAAGTAACGAGGCCTGCATTTTCAAAGATTAGTGTTATATAATACAAATGACAACAATATTTTTCCCCTTAAAAATGTAAAACAAGTCAATATGATACTTCTCCCTTTTTCTTCAAAAACAAAATAGTGCAATATTTTACCTGCTCCCCTACACTCTATTTACTCACTAAAGATTACGAATGTTTTTATGGTGGAGCATTCAATGGAGTTCTGATATATGAATAAAATCATCGCCTTTTTACTCGCTTCCCTACTAGCCGGGACGGCATATGCCGAACAGCGACTGACAGATATCCAACCTGGCTTCCCCTGCGCCGAAATTCCACAGGTAGAAAAGCGTCTGGGATCAAAAGAGTTGGCCGTTCAAGATACAAAGGGTATCAGCAAATATACGGGAACACAGGGAGGAGCCAAGGTGACTGTCGTTTATCACTGCGATAAGGGACAACTGGCGGAGCTGGAAATTATCTTCATGAGTACTGCAAAGAGTAATGCCTACCAGATGGCTAATGAGCTAAGAATAGAACTCGCCAAATACCTGGGGAAACCCATTCATGATGGATTTAATTTAACTACATCGAGAACGATGATGTTCGGTTTTCTGGGAGCGGACCTTGATTACCTTACTTCGGTTGTCGTTTGGGGCAGTGCAAAAGAGGATGTAATGCTGTTAGTAAGGGAAACAGAGGATAAACTCTGGGAGATCATCATTTCTCAGGGCAGTTCAAAAATGGAATACATTCTCAATTCCTAGGCTGAAAGTAAAAATACAACCGGGTACGGCTCACGGCAGTGCTGTTGACTTAAGCATCTGCAATTCTACTGTTGCCATTTATTTATCGAGATGAACGCTAGTATAGTAGAGCATTTTTCAGATTTAACTGAATATAGAATAGAAAGACATAAAAACATGAACGAATCGATATCAACGTCTTAACTCATCCGGGATATCAAGATGACTTGGATCAAACACTGAACCATGATAAATTTCGCCATTTTTGATCTGGAAAATAAAGGCCAGTACCTGGGCTACAGCAACATACAATCCGGCGGGAATTTCCTCACCAATTTCGGCATTATAATAAATAGAACGGGATAAAGGAGGTATTTCAACAACCTTGATTTCATTACCCTTAGCTATCTGTATAATTTGCAAAGCAACAATATCAAGACCTTTTGCAATAACAACCGGTGCACCTGGTTTATCCGGATCATACTGAAGAGCCACCGCATAATGCGTCGGGTTAGTAATAACAACGTCAGCTTTTGGTACATCAGCCATCATACGCTGCATGGCAACCTGTCGCATCATTGCTCTTTGGCGGCCTTTGATTTCTGGATTACCCTCAGAATTCTTATTTTCGTCTTTAACTTCCTGTTTGGTCATCATTAATTGATCTTTGTTCTGCTTAATCTGATAAATTACATCGATAATGGCGACAACTATCATGCCAAGACTGACCAAAAGAAATTGTAATAATATTAGCCACATGACTTCATAAAAGGCATCTTCAAAGCTCATATCACCGAGATAAAACAGAGCATCTCTAAATTGCCATAGAGCATATACCATAATTGGTCCAAGCAAAGCTGTTTTTAAAATACTTTTCAATAACTCGATGAATCCCTGCTTACCGATAATTTTAGAAATACCTTTAATCGGGTTTAACTTACTCGGTTTAGGAATTAAGGGTTTGGCGGTAAAGTTATAGCCACCAAGTATAATGCTACCAAGAACAGCGGCAATGACGAGAAAAATTAAAAAGGGAAGCAGTGCAATAAGCATATCCGTTAATGATGCTTGCAGATCGAGAATCATATTTTGTGGATCAAATATCTCCTCTCTAGTTTGTATATAATTGCCTTTAAATAAATTTATAAACGATTCTAAAACCAGGCGCGCATAGAAAAAAGCACCAATTACGGCAGCTGCCAGCGTTATTAGTGTGGTTAACTCTTTGGACCGGGGAACCTGACCCTCTTCACGGGCTTTGGATTTCTTTTTCGCCGTGGGTTCTTCGGATTTTTCCGAGCCGTCTTCGTTTTCAGCCATTTTTTAGCCTTTAGTCTTTAGTCTTTAGTCTTTACAAGCAACTCTAAGAAGATGGAATTGCCTGTCAGTGCTTATTTAAATTTTTCACCCTGTCTGAACGAAGTGAGTTGTGACAAATTTCAAAAGTGCGGACAGGCAATTCCATCTTCGCCCCACTTTTATGGTATCACCAATATCCGTTCAACCAGTGAAAAGGATTCTTCCATCAGTTTTGTAAAATAAGGAATTAAACCTGGTAAGGTAACTAAAAATATCACAAAGCCTAAGATAATGGTAATAATAAAGCCAATAGAAAATGGGTTTAATTGTGGTGAAGCCTTTGCCATAACACCAAAGCTAAAATTCACCATCAGCATAGCAGCAATTGCCGGCATCACGATCATAACAGCATGCATATAAAATTGACTGCCCCAGGAAATCATTAACCATAAGTTTTCGGCTGGAATACTTTGAAGGCCAATGGGGATTTTATAAAAGCTTTCAAACAGCATTTGCAGTAAAAACAAATGTCCATGCATGGCAAGAAAAAATAAGGTAGTTATTATGACATACATTTGTCCTACAACGGTTACTTGCACACCATCCTGCGGACTGTTCATCATTGAGAAACCAAGCCCGGTTAACATAGCAAAAATTTGCCCTGCAACCACAAAAATACCAAAAGCAAATTGCAAAACAAAACCAATTGCCGCGCCAATGACAATCTGATTAATCATGATTAAAAAAGCTTCACCGGATATAAAATCCACAGCGGGTAATGGCGGCAATAAAGGGGCAATCAGGATGCTGCAAACGAAAGCTAAAACAATTAAAACTTTTTTTGGTACTTGTTTAGAAGAAAAAATCGGCGCAACCGCAAACATGGCCCCAATACGCGCAAACGGCCAGATGTAGGCGCCGATTAAGGCTGTTATTTCTTTCGTATCAAAAACAAGATTATCCATTGATGTTAATGGATCTATGGCCCTAATGAACCACTAAGATAAAATGGTATTTTGATATACATTTGGGTCATAAACTCCATTAACCTGCCCATCATATAAGGTCCTGCGACCAATAAAACACCAAAAGTAACAAGAAGTTTGGGAATAAAAGTTAGGGTTTGTTCACTGATAGATGTCATTGCCATAAACATACTGACTGCTAAACCAACTACTAGTGCAGGAATCAAAATAATCAATAATAAAACGATAATCAAATAAACAGTGTCGGTCATAATATCTAAAACTAATTCCGGACTCATTTTATTTCTCCGTTTTTATAATAAGATATGGATTAAACATAAAAACTACTAGCCAGTGTTCCCATCACCATGGACCAACCATCGACCAGGACAAATAACATAATCTTAAATGGCAAAGATACAATCAAAGGTGACAGCATCATCATACCCATAGACATCAGTACAGATGCCACCACCAAGTCGATCACCAGAAAGGGAATAAATAATAAAAATCCAATCGAAAATGCTGTTTTCAATTCACTGGTAACAAAAGAGGGTATCAAAACTTTAAATGGAATATCCGCCTTATCATTATAAGGTCCTTCTTTGGCAATATCAGAAAACATTTGTAAATCTTTTTGACGAGTCTGAGCTACCATAAACTCATGTATGGGAATACTAATTCGTTTTATGGCTTCAACAGATTTTATTTCTTCATTTAAATAGGGTTTAACACCATCAACATACATACGATCAAAGACAGGGGCCATAATAAAAAATGTCATAAAAATGCCTAAACCGACAATCACCTGGGAAGTTGGTGCCTGCATTAAACCAGTTGCTTGTCTTAATATAGCCAGGACAATCACAATTCTGGTAAATGAAGTCATCATGAAGACCATTGAAGGCAATAACGTGATAAAAGTCATCAACACCAGAGTCTGGATCGTTATTGAATAATCCTGACCTCCAGCGGCATTATTTGTTACAGTGACGGCTTGAAAACCTGGTTGGGCAAATACATCCAATGGAATCAAACTTGCTAAAGCAAGAAAAACTGTTGCGGTTAATATGAATAATTTTTTCATGAATCAGACTTATCTACGTTTTCTTTATTTTTTACTTGATTAAAGGCATTGATAAAGCTTGGTTTTGCCTTAGTAATAAAGTTCTGCGTATTTTTTTCGTCAAGTTTAACAGGATGTTGCAAGACCATCAATTTATCTATTCGAGAGGGTGTAATTCCAATTAACACTTGTTCATCACCCACTTCTATGAGAGCAATTTTTTCTTTATAGCCGATAGACGTTGAATCAACTATTTTAATAATCTGTCTTCCTGAAGAAGTCACGAAACCACTTCTCTTACCCAGCCATGCCAGAAAAAAGATGAGCATGACAACAACGATTAAGGCAATAAATGCAGAAAAGAAATCAGAAAAGCCAATAGGTTTAGGGGTAATCATACTGCTTTGCCCATTGATAAAAGGCGACTTCATATAACTGCTCGATTTTTCTTGTATAGAAACTTGATTAGATACTTGTTCCTCAGATGAAACTGGATTTACCTCTTCGCTACCGGTGTCTTTTTGTTCAAGAACGGCAGATGTTTGAATTGTATCTTTCGCCAAAACTGCTGACGGTTGTATAAATATTAAAAAACAAATTAATAAAATTGGAGGAAAATGATTGAGCCAATAAGACTTCATTATCGTTTTACTGTAATTTAGCAATACGTTCGGTTGGGCTGATGACATCCGTCAAACGAATACCGAATTTCTCATTAACCACAACCACTTCCCCATGAGCAATCAAAGTACCATTAACCATTACATCCATCGCTTCACCAGCCATTCTATCGAGTTCGATAACTGAGCCTTGATTAAGTTTTAATAAATTTCTAATGGAAATATCTGTTCGGCCAATTTCCATCGCTATTGTCACTGGAACATCAAGAATCAAGTCTAGATTAATATCATCTTCACTTAAATTTTCTCCATCTTCAAATGCATCTACATCTGCTTTTTGTGCTTCATCAGACATAGTTAACTCCTCTTGTTAATATCATAATGGGTATTAATTTCGTAATTAGTGTTAGCACCATAATTAGTCTTCTTGTTTTGCTCGTTCAGCTTCCAATTCTTGCTCTTCTTTTTGTTTAGCTATTTTTTGCTTCTCTTCGACATCTTTTCTATCTTGTTCTCTTAAACCCAAATCATATAGTTGAGGACGTTCATATTTTTCTATAATACGAACCGACATATGATCTTTATGTGCGCCATAATTTGCTTTAAAAAGTGGAAAATCCTTACACCAGATAGTTGCAATATCAGGCGATTCAATAGGAATAATATCACCAGCCTTTAATTTTACCACTTCTCTTAAAGATATTTTTGTTTTTGATAAGGTTGCAGAAATTTCTAATGGAACCGTTCGGATTTCATCATTTAAAGCATCACTCCAGCGTTCATCAATGTCACTACGATCACTCTGAATACCAGCATCTAAAAGCTCTCTGATTGGCTCCAACATAGAATATGGCATAGTGATATGAATATTACCGCCTCCACCTTCTAATTCAACATGAATACTGGAAACAATAACAACCTCAGAAGGGCTCACAATATTGGCAAATTGCGGGTTTACTTCCCGGGACTGAAACTGAAAATCAACCGGTAATACAGGTTCCCAGGCTTTAATCAAATCTTTAAAACAAAGATTCATAAACATATGAATAACACGTCGCTCGGTGGGTGTAAATTCCCTACCTTCAATTTTGGCATGAAACTTACCTTCACCACCAAAAAAATTATCAACCAGAATAAAAACTAAGGTTGGCTCCATTACAAACAGAGCACTGCCTCTTAGTGGCGGTATTTTTGTTATATTTAAACTGGTAGGGACAAATAAAGTATGCGTGTATTCATTAAATTTAAGCGTTTGAATACCACCAACTGAAACTTCACACGATCGTCTCATCATGGTAAATAAACTGATTCTTAGATAACGTGCAAATCGTTCATTGATCATTTCCAGTGTGGGCATGCGCCCACGTACAATACGATCTTCACTATTAAAGTCATAGGAAGCAGATTCACCGTCTTCTACATCATCTTCAACTTCAATATCACCATCGTCAACACCATGCAATAGCGCATCAATTTCATCTTGTGATAATAAATCAGACACCTGTTACCTCCAGGGAATGTACCTCCAGGGAATGTACCTCCAGGGAATGTACCTCCAGGTGATGTACCTCCAGGTGAAGTTCCTGAAAATGGAGCACCTTTGAAAGATGTATTTCTAAAAGAGGTCTAGGCAAAACAAAATTCTCCAATGATGTGTAACAAACTATTGCATTACAAAACTGGTAAAATATACTGTCGATAAACCTCGTCCACCCCCATGGCTCTTAATGATATCATTCACCGTTTCAATAATTTCTGCTCGTAATTGTTCTTTACCGCTAGGCGTTGATAATTCGACATATTTTTGTGAACCAAACAAAAACGTTAATTCATTTCTAATTGCCGGCATATGTTTTTTAAAGGCGGCCATTGATTTTTGACTTCTGGACATACCAACCACTTTAATTTGCATGTACTTTGCTTTGCTCTTACCCTCAAAGTTCATAACAAATGGCGGTTCAACCGGCCAATAGATAGCATTTTCCTCAAGAATTTCTCTTTCTTCTTCAGGAGGTGCTGCTTTTTCATCTTTTGCAGCATCATTTCCTTCAGCAGCTGCACCCTCTTGGGCAACAGGCTCATCTCCGCCACTAAACATAAAAAAGCCACCAACGCCCAGTAATATTAATAAAACAACCGCTGCAGCAATAATAATAATGAGTTTTTTCTTGGATTTTGGCGGTTCTTCTTCACCATCCACATCAAGATCTAAGTCTTCATTTGCCATTATATTTTCCTAATTACTCTATTTTAACTATTTAACGTATTTAACTTATGTTACCAGGATTAATTGTTGTTCTTGCCCTTGTGCGCTATATCAAGCAAAGTTTTCACATGAAAATTAAGTTGTTTCTTTTCATCTACCAACATCATTTCTTCATTAGGATAATAAAAGTACTTTTTAATATTATCCATTTCCTGAAAGCCAATAACTTCTGCCAAATTGGCATCATGACATAAACGTAACCTCACATCGACAGTCATCTTTGTAGAGTTTATCGGTAGTTGTCGTATTAACTTTATTATTGTGGTGTATTTGAAAATATCCAGTACTTCAATGGTTAGATTTTGATTGCTATAAACACGTTTACTTTGATTTCCGTACTTATTTTTTATATTTGTTTGATTCGAAGCTTGTTCATGTAAATTTGATAAACAAGGAAATAAAGAGATAACTTTGCGATAGTTTGATTCGTATAAACCAACCGGTGTTACTGTGTTCTTTTTAAAATTATGTATCATAATTAAGCCTGGCTTTCAGTCTATGCTGTGCTTGACTTAACATCTGGCTGACTCTTGACTCACTAATATCCAGTAAATGGCCAACTTCTTTTAAATTCATTTCTGTATCGTAATACAAAGACATTACCAGACGTTCTCTTTCTGGTAAATTTAAAATTTCTTCACTTAAACGCTTTTTGTATTCATCTTCAATAAGTTCAGATACAACATTACTCGAGGCGTCTTGAAACATGCTAATGCCTGTAGATTCTTCGGTATCCAGATCTTCTATATTTAAAACTTTAGAAGTGCTATTTTCCCATAAAATTCTATGATATTCATCCAGTGGAATACCTAAATGTCCAGCAACCTCAACATCTCTTGCATCCCTACCGGTTTTAGTTTCTATTTCGTGAATGGCAGCTGCAACATCCCTGGCTTTTTTATGTACCGATTTTGGAACCCAATCACTACGTCTGACTTCATCCAGCATGGCACCACGCACACGAATGGTTGCATAAGTAACAAATTGAGCACCTAAACTGGAATTATAATGCTTACCAGCATCCAACAAGCCAATTAAACCTGCTTGAATAAGATCATCAACCTGAACACTAGCCGGTAATCTTGCCATAAGATGATAGGCAATCTTTTTTACCAAAGGGGCATGTTCTTCTATTAGTTGATTATTATAGTTTGACTGCTCTTGTGAATACATAAATAGTAATATTAATCTTATCCAACAATCTTAATTGGTTTAGTAATATTAAATAATAACAGAAAATAAAAGGTTTGTAACACTACATTTTGTGTACTTTTTGTATTTTTAATTGTCAGGCTAACCTAACGAACATCCAAAATGTTATCATTAGCCTTTTAATTGATATATGAATATACTTTATTGTTATAAAAGAGAAACAAATGCCTAAACTAGAATTCGATACGGATCTTATAAAACGTTATAATAAAGCAGGCCCACGATATACTTCATATCCTACAGCAATTCAATTTAATGAAAATTACAGCGCTGATACTTATCGTGAATATGTTCGAAAATCCAACCAAAGCGGACGTGCTCTATCCTTATACTTCCACATTCCCTTTTGTGATACAGTTTGTTTTTATTGCGGATGTAATAAAGTCGTTACTAAAGATCGTAGTAAAGCAGCACCTTACCTGGAACGTCTGCACAAAGAAATTGAAATGCAATCTGCATTATTTGATCGCGAACGTAAGGTCGATCAGTTACATTGGGGTGGCGGCACACCGACCTTTATCAGTCATGATGAGATGATTGCTTTAATGAATAAAACCCGTCAGCATTTTAATTTACATGATGATGATCAGGGCGAATATTCAATTGAAATAGATCCTCGAGAAGTGACCAGGGAAAGTATCCAGTTATTGCGTGACATCGGCTTTAATCGAATGAGTTTAGGTGTTCAGGATTTTGATGAAAATGTGCAAAAAGCAGTTAATCGAATTCAACCCAGAGAAGTTACTTTTGCAACACTTAATGCAGCCAAAGCAAGTGGTTTTAAATCAGTCAGTGTCGATCTTATTTATGGTTTACCAAAACAATCACCAAACTCTTTTGACTATACGCTTGATGAATTGATTACCTTAAACCCTGATCGTGTTTCTATTTTTAATTATGCACATCTACCGGAACGTTTTAAGCCACAACGACGAATCAATGCTGATGAATTACCCTCTGCAGAAGAAAAACTAGAAATATTTGGCCATACCATAGAGAAATTGACCAATGCCGGTTATGTCTATATTGGCATGGATCATTTCGCAAAACCAACCGATGAACTGGCTATTGCACAAAAAAATGGTGAGTTATATCGGAATTTCCAGGGCTATGCCACTTACTCAAATTGTGACCTGATTGGTTTAGGCGTCACATCTATTGGCACGATGGACAATAGTTTTGCACAAAATCACCGGCAAATGGAGTCTTATATAAATGCTATTGACTCTAAAGAACTAGCAATTGCTCGGGGCGTAACGATAGACCACGATGATATTATTCGCCGTGAAGTCATTATGCAGTTGATCTGTCACTTTAAACTGGACTTTAAAAAAATAGAAAGTAAGTTTAATATCAACTTTAAAGAATATTTTGCTGTTGAACTCAATAATTATGAAACGATGGTCAATGATGGCCTTATTGTTATCACTGATTCTGGTATCAATGTGCAGCCAAGAGGTGAATTATTAATACGAAATATATGCATGAATTTTGATCGGTACATTCAACCAGAAAAGGGAACATCAAATTTTTCTAAATTAATTTAACTCTGGGTTGACAGATTTAACTCTGTAGCTGCATGCCGGGGCTACTTACCGTGATTTAGGCTGAGCAACTCTAAAAGTCAGCGATGTCCATAAACTTTCCCAAATCGCATTGTTCTTTTCAGCAAGTTGCTTTTCAGGAGTAATCATTTGTACAGCACTTAATAGATATTTGGTATCTGAATTCGTACCAAAACTGACTTGTCCATTTTGATCCGTTCTTAAAACTTTTACTTTAACCTGGCTATTTTTTTCACTAAATACTCTTATCTGGTAATCAGGTAGTTTCTGATCACGCCACCAAAGTTCTGCAACCACTTTATCATCTGCAGAATGAGTTAAGTCAGTTTTTATCACCATCTCAAATTCCAAACCTAGCTTTTTATCCAATGCGGGTAGTGTTCCATCTCTTTTTGTTCCAACTATTATTAATGTTTTTGCAAAACGCTTATAAGCTTCTATAAAGCTCTTTTCAGGTAATTGTCTTTGTCGATGCTGGTTTATTGTCCAGCTCAGATCTTGTTTAGTCACAAATTGTTTGAAATCATCAAAAGCTTTATAGGAAACAGTAAAGTGATTTGTTTCAACGGCTAATATATGTAAGCCATTTTGTTTCGGATTAAAAGTAAATGCTGGATAGTCGCCCAACCTTTGATCCATTGATTCCTTTTTATTATCTATATACAGATTGGCAGATTTAATTTGACTGGGAATATAGGCATAATTGTTGCCATTAAATAATTGCCCTACTTTAATATTCGTTTCAATTTTTTCTTCTGAATCAATTATAAAGTTATTCGGTTCAAGCCAGTATTCATGTGCCAGAACAGGAAATGAAATGGAATAAAGTAAAATAGATAACAATAGGGAAGTTTTAGTTTTCAAAATACAATACGCTTATTCTTTAGACACTTAATATGGTTTAACAATCAATGACAAAACAAAAATATATTCAATTACTGCTATTACAGTTTGTACTCAGTTTAGTTTTTTCTGTTCAGGTTTCTGCCCATGAAATTCGCCCCGCAATTGTCGACTTCAAAATTGCAGATAATTCAAGTTATGAAATTCAAATTCGGCTTAATCTAGAAGCTATTATTGCCAGAATCGATCCAAAACACAGTAATACCGATGAGTCAAAAAGCGCTCAAGAGTATAACATATTAAGAAAATTGAGTCCTGATGCATTAACACAAAGCTTTGAATTATTTAAGCCTCAGTTTTTTGACGGCCTTTACATCACTGCAGAAAATAAACGATTAACGCCTAAAATTACTGATGTAGAAATTCCAGCCGTCGGCGATATAAAATTGGCTCGAGATAGTATTATTAAGCTAAGTGGAAAAGTACCTGCGAATGCAAAAAATATACAATGGCGCTGGCAAGATTCTTTTGGTGCTAATGCGCTTAGAGTTTCCAGTCATGATAATTCAGATTTATATTCTGTCTATCTGCAAGCAGGAGATCAAAGCAAAGCGATTTCTTTAGATGGTCTCATCAAACAAAGTCACTGGCAAGTGTTTTCCAATTACGTGGTAATTGGGTTCGAACATATTATTCCCAAGGGACTTGATCATATTTTATTTGTAGTTGGACTGTTTTTATTAAGTATTAAACTATCGCCATTATTATGGCAAATCACCAGTTTCACCATTGCACATAGTGTTACCCTGGCTTTAGCCGTGCTTGGCTATATACAACTACCCGCAAGCATAGTTGAACCCTTAATTGCCTTATCGATAGTTTATGTCAGTGTCGAGAATATGATTTCAGATAAGCTACATCGCTGGCGCCCGATTATTATCTTCCTATTCGGCTTATTACATGGGCTAGGCTTTGCCAGCGTTTTGCATGAAATTGGTTTAAATAATGACTATTTGCTCACCGGCTTGATTGCCTTTAATGCTGGACTTGAAGTAGGGCAAATCAGTGTGATTCTAGGCTGCTTCTTACTGGTCGGTATCTGGTTTAGACACAAGCCCTGGTATCGCAGTCGAATTACTACCCCGGCATCTCTAATTATCGCGCTTATCGGCACATTCTGGGTTATTGAGAGAGTGTTTTTTTAAACCGGAATATCTGGGATTATCCTGACTAAGTGCCTTTTTCCAGATCGCCTGATTACCATAAATCATTAAGCCATGCTTAGCTCTTGTCATTCCGGTATAAAGTAATTTTGCATCCAATAACCGGCTTTCTATTTGTGGTAACACAACAGCTACCTGATCAAACTCAGAGCCTTGAGTTTTATGTATGGTCATGGCATAAACGGTTTCATATTCCGGCAGACGGGAAAGATGTATCGGGTATAATTCTTTTTTCTCTGTATCTTCAAACCAGGCATAATGATGTCCTTTATTTTTGCCACAAGAGTCGTCCGGCCAAATTAAACCAATATCCCCGTTAAATAATCCTGCCTGATAACTATTTTGAGTAATCATAATCGGACAACCTCGATAACAATCATTTTGACCATGATTTAGAAACTGACGTATTTTATTATTTAAATCGATCACACCTCGCGTACCCACGCGAGTGCTCACTAAAATTCTGAATTTCGTTAAGAATGCATAGGCTGTTTCTTTGCTTTCAGCTTTCTCAATAGGTCGATAATAAAATTCACTTATTGCTTTTAACCAATATTCAAAATCATGTGTTGCTTCATCAATAAATTGAATTTGTCCCTTAGTTAGTGGTTTGATTTCTAAACCTGAAACCGAGTTATTTTGCAGAATATCCAGTGATTCTTGAATTTCTTTATTAATAACCATCTTAGCCAATTTTAAGATATCACCACTTGAGCGATGTGACTGTTCCAGGTAACTTAAATAACTCAACTGGCTTTGATTATTTTCATCAACCTCTGCGTTGCCTTCATCAACTCCTGTGCTACATAGCTGCTTAATTTGATGAGCATATTCGCTGAGATAACCACTATGTTCACCGCCGGTTATATCAGCAAGAATGTTACCCGTATCAACCGATGGTAATTGGTTAACATCACCCAATAAAATTAAGCGGCAATTGTTTCTTAGCGCCCGCAGAATTTTAACCATCATCACCATATCAATCATGGATGCTTCATCAATTAATAAAACGTCGCAGTCCAATTGATATTTTTCATGATATTTTAAATGCAGGCTTAGAGGTTTAAGCCCCAGCAAACGATGAAGCGTCATCGCATTTTCTGGAAGACTGTTTAGAATCTGCTCATCAATACTATCTGTCAGCTCATGCTTAGCATGACTGATGGACTCTTTTAAACGCTGCGCCGCTTTTCCGGTTGGAGCAGCCATTGCTATTTTTAACTGACCTTTTGTTGGCATAGCTTGATAGATTGCCTGTAAGCAAATTAAGACCCGAGTCACAGTATATGTTTTACCGGTCCCAGGTCCTCCGGAAATAATACAAAAACGACTACCTAATGCATTGGCTACTGCAATTTTCTGCTGGCTATTTTTACCATTTGAAAGATTCAAAAATAACTTACTAATAATCTCCTTGCCTATTTCTAATTGCTCTGGCAAGAGTTTTTCAAATTGATTTAGGATGCAAAGCTTACGTGCTATTTCCTGCTCATATTGCCAATAACGACGAATAAAAAGTAATTCACCATCAAATACAAGCGCTTGATTATTTTCTGGCGCTAATTGTATTTTTTCCAAAAGGTTAATTAACTGGACTTTTGAGGCAAATGAAAAGCCATTAGCTAATGAAAAGCCCTTAGCTAATAAAGTATCTGTAGCAATTATTTCACTTTTATCAAGCGATTCTTCATTATTGTTTTGCCAAAGTAATTGCTCAGCAATAACCGAAACTGGCAAACAACTATGCCCCTGACGCATAAAATAAGACAAGGCGATAAATAAGTGAAACACTTGATCATTCGTTTGATTAAACTCTTCACACATTTCTTTGGCAAAAAAGTAGTCAATGGCTTCCGTTTCTGCTAGTTGGCTTTGGCAGTTTTTGCTTGTTTTATAGACTAGATTCATTGTTCTGCACCATCGACAATAGCATCTAACTCCGCAAGTAGATCTTCTGATACTCCTGTATAATAAACGCCTTCATAGTTTTTATTCCCCGAACTCATTCCCCTTAAGTATAAATAATAAACGCCGCCAAAATGCTTCCCTGGCTCATAATCACTTAATCTTTTTTGCAAATAACGATGCAGTGCCAGTGAATAAATTAAGTATTGTAAATCATAGAGATGTTTTTCATTATTGGCTTTTAAATGTTGATACTGATAATCAGAAAAGTGATGTCCTAAATGGGTCGATTTATAATCCGCCACATAATATTTACCCTGATATTCAAAAATTAAATCAATAAAACCTCGCATCATGCCATTAAGTTCTGAACTATTTAAGGGATGAAAATCTTTATTGTCTTGATTTTTTCTCTCTCCACGGTGCTTTTGTAAACATTGTTGCAGTTTTACTGATGACATTTGATTAAGCGGAAAATAAAACTCAGACTCTCTTAAAGTTTGTTTTAATTGAATCGTATTTAAAGAAAACGTTTTTGCTTCATCTCCGATAATAGGAATAGTTGCATTAAGGCACTCCTGTACCCACTGATTAAGGCCTGTTTCATCAACATTGACCGTTTGTGGAAAATGGGATAATGCGCGATAAATAGCCGAGCCATACTCATTGCATGAAAAATCAATTTTCTCAAAAATCTCATGTAATAAATTACCGCTATCTGCTCCTTTTTTAAGATTAAAACGTAAGGGTAGTAAACCAGGGTCAAAAAGATTTTTTGGTTCGTCTGTACCATCATCTATATCATCCTGCTTATCTAATCTGTGAATATAAATCGAATGTGAACGACTTAAAGAAGTAAAAGATCGGATCATCCAGCTTTCATCTATGCTTGGATGATTAAAGCTTTGTGCAAATAAGTCATCTTTGGTCTTAACTTCCACTACCTGCGCATGACTTATAGACTGTTGCAATAAAGCACTGGCATCGATTAAACGACTATTGCCTTCAATCAATAATTCAAGTTTTTCCTGCCATTGGGCTTTTGATTTAAGTTTCAATAACTGTCCTAAGGGTGATAACTCACTAGCATTGGCACTTTTATTATTTTCAAAAGGAGAGATTCCTAAATAGCAACGATGTGATGCCCGGGTAACGGCTACATAAAGTAAACGTGCCGATTCTGCATGGCCTTCCTGCAATGCTTGAGACTGTGCTTGCTCATTGACTCCTATCTGAACCACGCTATGCTGTTTTTTATGATCATAATATTTCAGTACAACATCATTATTAGCAACCGGTGATTTATAATAAGAAGCAAAAGGTACAAACACGATTGGATATTCAAGACCTTTGCAGCCATGCATGGTGACGATTTGAATCAGGTTTTGATCACTTTCCAGCCTGAGTTGAGCCTGCTCATCACTAGACTGACTGTTTTGTGTGATTTGTTCATCAAACCACTTTAATAATTGTCGTGGCTGTTGATATTGAATCGATGCATGTTGAATCAGTTCTGCCAAATGCAGCATATTGGTTAATGAACGCTCATGAGTACCAGGATCCGGCTGATATGACTCCTTAATTAAAACAATCACCATTGCCATGAAACCTTGTTTTTGCCACTTAGTTCTAAGCTCTCTGGCCTTTAGTAATTGTGTTTCCCAGAGCGCTTCATCATGATGTAAATCTGCTAAAAATTGGGCACTACCATTGATCAAATGCGTCGATAATGCGGCAATTAATAAATGCCTGTTTTCACAATCTAAAATACCTCGCATAACGAACAAAAGCTCTGTCGCTTCAACACTTAAATAAATACTCTCCTTATTACTTAAGTACACCGATAGCAGACTATAATTTCGCAATGTATCCTGAATTAATTTAGCTTCACGTCCTGTTCTAACTAATATAGCAATATCTCGCTCATGAACTGCTCGTTTGATCTGCCCTTCATCCGTTTTGTGATCGAAATAAACACTAGCTGAGTTATTGAGCAAACGTTTAATTTCCAAAGCACAGCAACGTGCAAGACCTGACTTCCATTCATCAGCAACGGCATTATCTGAGCCATTGACTTTATCCAGGTAAACATAATTTAGAAAAGCATAAGCATCATCATTATCAACAAGAGGATAAGACGCCGCCCTGGCAGAATCTGAATACTCTATTGACTGATAGCCAATATCTTCGCCAAAAACATTATTTTGCATTGAGAAAAGGTGGTTATAGGCTTCAACCACACCCTGCAATGAACGCCAGTTTTTTTCCATATACCAAAGATAATCGGCATTTTCTCTTGCTTTCAGATAGGTAAAAATATCTCCACCACGAAAGGCATAAATGGCTTGTTTAGGATCACCAATCATAAATAAAGCCTGATTAGCGCAAGCTTCTTTTTTAAATGATTGGGGATAAAGAATGTCAATAATTTGATACTGTTTAGGATCGGTATCCTGAAATTCATCCACTAATGCAAATGGATATTGTTGTCTTAGTGAATCAATCAATGGCTGTGCCTGCGGCTCACTCAAACGGTCACTTAAAACCTGGATCAGATCATCAAAATCCATCACTAATTGCTGCTGTTTAAGTGCAGCGAAATCCTGTCGAATTTTTAGGATTCCGGCTATTGCTAATTCATAAGCAGGTAATTCCAGCAATTTTTTAATCTGTTTATTAGTATTTTCTAATTGCTCACGAACATCATATAAAATATCTTTTAGTTCCTGGAATTTTTTAGCTCTAAGTTTAGACCCATTGATAAACTTTAAGGCATACTCAGGACACGCATCAAGCGACTGATCGATAAGCCAGCTAAGCAGTTGTTGATATCGACTTTGCCTGTCTTCAATCTCTTTTTCTTTATCCTGAAGATACTCATCTAATAATGGCTGGTTGCTCGTTAACTTATCCTTAATAATTGCTTTGGTTAATAACACACTTTGCTCATTAAAGTCATATTCTGGCAAACAGATATCAGACTGATTTTTAAGTGCCTGAAATTTAAATTTACTCAGAAAGCTTTCTGGCGTATGCCAGCCCATTGATTGTAATAATTCATATTTTTCTGGCTTCTGATTGATAAGACGAAACCAATCATAGGTGCATTGATTGAGTAATTCATCCGTATCGGTTTCCATCGACATATCTAGTGGCAATCGGGAAGCAAATGCCTGATTCTTTAAAGCCTTGATACAAAAACCATGGATGGTATAAATAGCGGCTTCATCCAGTTCCAGTAATGCTGGTTTTAATATCAGTTCGGCCTGCTCTTTAGTATAAGTATTCTTCAGTTGCAGGTAGAAAGGATCTGCAACTGGTATTGTTTTGCTAGTGGCCTTTTCTTCATTCTCCCATATAGATAACGCATTTCTAAGTTCGCTATCAATACGTCCTCGCAGTTCCTGTGTTGCTGCTTTAGTAAAGGTCATGACCAGAATGTTTTGAACACTGATTTGCTTTTCCAGCAATAAGCGCAGATATAGGCGAGTAATATTAAAGGTTTTACCGGTACCGGCACTGGCTTCTATTAGGTGGCGACCTGATAGGGGTAATGTAGCAACATCGAGTTTTTGAAATGCCATTATTTCACCACTTCAAGATGAGCATATAAAGGCTGATACAGCTTATATAACTGCGGTAATGCTTGTAACATATCCGGTACAGTCGTATAAAACCAGGTGAAATAAGGATCGTTATCCAGGCCTCTACTAAAGTCACCACTTACAATTGTTTTAGTCCAGTCTTTTAATAAAGCACCTGATTTATTATGTAACTCATCCAGGTTTAAATTTGCATTCTTTTTTAATAAGGCATCCGCTAAAACTGCATGAACCAGAACCGGCTGCTGAGCTCCTTGTTGCCATGCATTTAATAATTCACTGAGTACATGTTGAGCATCTTCCGGACTAATAGGATTTAACAGCCATTGCTGAATGCCCGTTTTGTCTTTAAAACAGAAATAACGTGAAATAATCGATTGTTGTTTATTAATGGTGGCAAGTAAATGCATCAGCCATAATCTTAATAAATCTTTTGGTTTTAACTTTGCAGGTCGCCAGGATAATAATTCCCTATCATTCATAATCCAGGTAAGGTTGCTTGTTAATTCAAAAGAATTAAATTGCAGCTTTAATCGTTCATCGCATAATTGTCCCAGAACTTTTATCTCTTCAATTAAGCTTTCAGACTCCAATAAACTTTCATGTAGTTTCTCATCAGCTAATGGTGAATCAGGTAATAACCCACTTAGATGAAAATATTGAGAGGTGACTTCACTGGCTTCGTTTTTCTCTAATTGCTGGCAATAGGACTGACGCATTTGATAGTTAACAAGGCCATTGACATCAAAGGGTTCAATATCTTCGGGCGTATCTTCATTTTGTTCAAAATAAAGTGATAATTGGTTTTGTGCAAAAACTTTTAATGGGTTATCGAAGAATTTGACTAGATCTTCAATGTCCACGACACTCCCCCCCTTAGGAAATGGGGAAGGAGAATATACATCAAGCAAACTAATAGCTAGATTATCCCTCACATCCCCCTTCTGATTAAACCTCAACCAACTCTTATCATAACTCCTATCTTCCCCTTGATAATTAGCCGGACTAAAAGGGTGTAATCCATGCTGATAAAATGGCCAGTGGCTATGCTCATCAAACTCCCAGCCATAGGCTTTTTCCAAATAAACCATTAGCTCTTTTAAAATCAAACTCGGTTGTTTTTCAGTATTTTGTCGAATATCTCGCCCTTGATAACTTAAATAAAGTTTTTCTCTGGCAGAAATTAAAGCCTCTAAAAATAAGTAACGATCGTCAGCACGACGAGATCGATCCCCTTCCCTACGCGGTTCACGGCTCATTAAATCAAAACTTAGAGGAATACTTTGTCTGGGGAACTGGCCATCATTCAGACCTAAAACAGCAATAACCTTAAATGGAATACTGCGCATTGGCACCATAGAGCAAAAAGTAATTTGCCCATTTAAAAACTGATGCCCTGCACCTGTTTCAATAAAACTCTGCTGAAGATAATAGCGCATCACCGAATAGCTGATTTTATTTTCATAACCTGCCAATGTACTATCATTTTTTAAACTTTCAATCACCTGCTTAATTAAGGTTCTGGTGGCCATATCATCACGATCAAAATGATAAAAATCATTAAGACCCTGATATAAAAATTCAACCCACTGAGACACCGTTTTTGCTTTTGTTAGTTGCTGAATATAAGCCTGCAGTTCTTCAAGCAATTGCATTAAACGTCCAAGTAATATCGCAGACTGACCTTCGATATGTGGTAATAACAACTGATTATTATCAATCGTTTCCTGATCTGAAAAAGCATAACCTTTTAACAACCGCTTGAGCCCCCATTGCCATGTAAACTGTTCGCTTAATTGTTTGTAAGAATCTCCTTGAGAGAGCTTACTAGCCTTATGTTCTTTATCTAATCCCCAATGAATATTGGCAGATTTAAGCCACCACTGAATCTTATCTAAATCTTCATCTTCAAAGCCAAACTTTCTTTGCAATGCTGGCAGACGAAGATAATCCAGAACTTTTGTCACTTCAAAGCGACTATCCGGCAGGGAAATTAAATCTAAAAAATGGGCCACTAAGGGCTCTGAATCTTTTAGACTTCGGTCTGTAATTGAACAGCTTAAGCGTGGAGCTTGTGGATCAAACTGAGTCTC
>JADGAU010000150.1 GCA_015231865.1 Gammaproteobacteria bacterium
ATTATCTGTTTATGCTAGAACCAATGAATATGGTTTCCTTGAGTCTCCTTATCGTAAAGTCATTGATGGTAAATTGACAGATGATGTTGATTATTTATCTGCTATTGAAGAATCAGAATTTGTTATTGCTCAGGCTAGTGCTGAGATTGATGATAAGGATGGTATTTTAGGACCATATGTGTCTTGTCGTCATTTAAACGAATTTGTTGAAATGCCACCAGAAAAAGTTAACTATATTGATATTTCACCTAAACAGGTGGTATCTGTAGCGGCGTCAATTATTCCATTCCTTGAACACGATGATGCTAACCGTGCGTTAATGGGTTCAAACATGCAGCGTCAGGCTGTACCAACAATTAAGGCGCAAAAGCCATTAGTTGGTACCGGTATGGAAAGAATCGTTGCTGTTGACTCAGGTGTTACTTTAGTTGCTAAACGTGGTGGTGTTGTTGATAAGGTTGATGCTTCAAGAATCGTTATTCGTGTTAATAGTGATGAAGCAGTAGAAGGTGAAGTAAACGTTGATATTTATAATCTGGTTAAATATACGCGTTCAAATCAGAATACTTGCATTAATCAACGAGCTCTTGTTAAAAAAGGAGATGTAGTTGAACGTGGTGACGTTATTGTTGATGGTCCATCGACAGATTTAGGCGAATTAGCTCTAGGTCAAAATATGCGTATTGCCTTTATGCCATGGAATGGTTTTAATTACGAAGATTCCATTCTTATTTCAGAAAATATGGTTAAAGAAGATAGATTTACTTCGATTCATATTATTGAAATGAGCTGTGTGGCACGTGATACAAAATTAGGTCCTGAAGAAATTACATCTGATATTCCAAATGTTGGTGAATCAGCTTTATCTAAGCTGGATGAATCCGGTATTGTTTATGTCGGTGCCGAAGTTAAACCTGGTGACATTCTTGTCGGCAAGGTCACACCGAAAGGTGAAACTCAATTAACACCAGAGGAAAAACTTCTAAGAGCAATCTTTGGTGAAAAAGCATCTGATGTAAAGGATACTTCTTTAAGAGTAGGAGGAAGTGTTCAGGCAACAGTCATTGCAGTAGATGTATTTACCCGAGATGGACTGGAAAAAGATGTACGAGCTAAATCAATTGAAGATGATGCTATTACAGCGGTTAAAAAAGATATTCATGATCAATATCGAATTGTAGAAGACGATACTAAATCAAGAATTATGGATATAGCTACCGGTGTTGTAGTTGATGGTGGTCCAGATTTGTCTGCTGGTGATAAGCTAACAGAAAAATGGTTCAGTAAGCATAAGCTTGATTCCTGGAGAGATTTAACGCTTAGGGATTCAGAACAGCAGGAAAGAATAGATAATTTATTTGATCAGCTTGATAACTCAAGAAAGTCATTGGATGAGTTTATTGAAGAAAAGCGCAAGAAAATTATGGCTGGAGATGATTTAGCGCCAGGTGTATTGAAAATGGTTAAAGTTTATCTTGCAATCAAACGTCGTATTCAGCCGGGTGATAAAATGGCTGGACGTCATGGTAATAAAGGTGTTATTTCAACGATTGTTCCAGTTGAAGATATGCCTTTCTTAGAAGATGGCCGTACAGTTGATATTGTTCTTAATCCTCTCGGTGTACCATCACGTATGAACGTTGGTCAGGTGCTTGAAACTCATCTAGGCTGGGCAGCTTATGGTCTTGGGCATAAGATTGGTAAAATGCTTGAAGCAATACAACCGGATATTAAAGAAGTACGTGAATACCTTGATAAAATCTATAATGAATCAGAAGGCAAAAAAGAAGACCTTGATAGCCTAACTGATGATGAAATTCTAGATTTAGCTAGAAATTTAAAAGATGGTGTGCCAATGGCAACTCCTGTGTTTGATGGGGCAAATGAAGAATCTATTAAGAAAATGCTTTCATTAGCAGGGCTTGATGATTCAGGGCAAAGCATTCTATTTAACGGTCGAACAGGGGATCAATTTGATCGCCCGGTGACTGTTGGTTATATGTATATGCTTAAATTAAATCATTTAATTGATGATAAAATGCATGCTCGTTCAACTGGTCCATATAGTCTGGTAACTCAGCAGCCATTAGGTGGTAAAGCACAGTTTGGTGGACAGCGTTTTGGAGAAATGGAAGTTTGGGCATTAGAAGCATATGGTGCTGCCTATACATTACAGGAAATGTTAACAGTTAAATCTGACGACGTGACTGGTCGTACTAAAATGTATAAAAATATTGTTGATGGAGATCATCGTATTGATGCTGGCATGCCAGAATCATTTAACGTATTACTGAAAGAAATTCGTGCATTAGGCATGGATATCGAACTAGAACAGTTGGATTAACGCCAATTATTTTCTTAATTACGGTAATAAATTAAAATACGATAATTTAGTCAGACTTTTTACGGTCAAAACAGGACTCAAGAGGATAAAAAATTGAAAGATTTACTCAATCTCATTAAAAAGCAAAATCAACAAGAAGATTTTGATGCTATTAAAGTTTCATTAGCATCAGCTGATAAAATCCATTCATGGTCTTATGGTGAAGTAAGAAAACCAGAAACAATTAACTATAGAACGTTCAAACCTGAAAGAGACGGTCTTTTCTGTGCTAAAATTTTTGGTCCGGTTAAAGACTTCGAATGCCTTTGCGGAAAATATAAGCGTCTTAAGCACAGAGGTGTTATCTGTGAAAAGTGTGGTGTTGAAGTAACTCAGTCTAAAGTTCGTCGTGATCGCATGGGCCATATCGAATTAGCTACGCCAGTTGCTCATATTTGGTACCTTAAATCACTACCATCTCGAATGGGCTTGTTATTAGATATGACCCTAAGAGATATTGAACGTGTTTTATATTTTGAAGCATTTGTTGTTATTGATGAAGGTATGACTGACCTTGAAAAAGGTCAAATCTTATCAGATGAAGAATATCTGGATGCCATTGAAGAATATGGTGATGAATTTGAAGCTAAAATGGGTGCAGAAGCAATTTTAGCGCTATTAAAGAAAATTAAACTCCAGGAAGAAGCAGATAAAATACGCGAAGATATGGCAGGTACCGAGTCTGAAACGAAAATTAAAAAGTTTTCAAAGCGTCTTAAATTAATTGAAGCCTTTTTAGATTCTCATAATAAGCCTCAGTGGATGATTATGACAGTTTTACCTGTGCTTCCACCAGATCTTAGACCTTTAGTACCACTGGAAGGAGGTCGATTTGCAACATCTGATTTAAATGATTTATATCGTCGTGTAATCAATCGTAATAACCGTTTAAAGCGTTTATTAGATTTAAATGCACCGGATATCATTGTCAGAAATGAAAAGCGTATGCTTCAGGAATCAGTTGATGCTTTAATGGATAATGGTCGTCGTGGTCGTGCGATAACAGGCACAAACAAGCGTCCATTAAAATCATTAGCAGATATGATTAAAGGTAAGCAAGGACGTTTCCGTCAAAACTTATTAGGCAAACGTGTTGATTACTCAGGTCGTTCGGTAATCGTGGTTGGACCAACTTTACGTTTACATCAATGTGGTCTGCCTAAAAAAATGGGACTTGAATTATTTAAGCCATTTATCTTTTCCAAATTGGAAAGCCAGGGATATGCAACAACCATCAAAGCGGCTAAAAAATTAGTAGAAAAAGAAGGTCCTGAAGTTTGGGATATTCTTGAAGATGTTATTAGGGAACACCCAATTATGCTTAACCGTGCGCCAACTTTGCACCGTTTAGGTATTCAGGCCTTTGAACCTGTTTTAATTGAAGGTAAAGCAATTCAATTACACCCATTAGTTTGTACGGCATTCAATGCTGACTTTGATGGTGATCAGATGGCTGTACACATTCCATTGTCACTTGAAGCGCAAATGGAAGCCAGAACTTTGATGATGGCAACCAATAACATACTATCTCCAGCGAATGGTGAGCCAATTATCGTACCTTCTCAGGACGTTGTACTTGGCTTGTATTACATGACGCGTGAAAAGATCAATGATAAAGGTGAAGGTATCGTCTTTGCTGATTACAAAGAAGCTGAACGTGCGTATGAATCAAAGAACGTTTCTTTACATGCAAAAGTTAAAGTTCGTGTTGTTGACTATAAATTTGATGAAGAAGGTAACGAAACAACTTCAACACGTATCGTTGATACAACCGTTGGACGTTCACTTTTAATTAAATTACTTCCTAAAAAATTAAGTTTTGATATCATAAATAAAGTTTTAACTAAGAAAGCTATTTCTGGTCTTATCAATGCCTGTTATCGTCGTGTGGGATTAAAAGAAACGGTTATTTTTGCTGATCAGTTAATGTATACCGGTTTTGAATTTGCAACACGTTCCGGTGCATCCTTTGGTATTAATGATATGGTTATTCCAGATGCCAAGTACAGCATTATTTCAGAAGCTCAGGCTGAAGTGATTGATATTCAGGATCAGTATGAATCGGGACTAGTAACACAAGGTGAACGATACAATAAAGTCATCGATATCTGGTCAAGAACTAATGAAAAAGTTGCTAAATCCATGATGGATGGACTAGAAAAGGATGAAGTGGTTGATGCCGAAGGTAATACGGTAGAGCAAACTTCGTTCAACTCAGTGTATATTATGGCCGACTCGGGAGCTCGTGGTAGTGCCGCTCAGATTAGACAGTTAGCGGGAATGCGTGGTTTGATGGCTAAACCGGATGGCTCAATTATTGAAACACCAATCACAGCAAACTTCCGTGAAGGTTTGAATGTGATGCAGTACTTTATTTCAACACACGGTGCCCGTAAGGGTTTGGCAGATACGGCACTTAAAACTGCTAACTCAGGTTACCTAACTCGTCGTTTAGTTGATGTTTCTCAAGATCTAGTCGTCACAGAGGAAGATTGTGGAACAGTTAATGGCTTGATGAAGCAAACGGTACTTGATGGCGGTGAAGTTATTGTCGATCTACAAGAACTTGTACTCGGCCGTGTTACTGCGGAGGATGTGTTCAAGGCTGATAGTGATGAAGTTGTTATTCCTAAAGGAACAATGATTGATGAAGACATCTGTGAAAACTTTGAAGAGTGGGGTATTGACCAAATTAAAGTTAGATCTTCAATTACCTGTGAAACGCGATTTGGTATCTGCTCAAGTTGCTATGGCCGTGATTTAGGTCGTGGGCATCTAGTAAATGCCGGTGAAGCTGTCGGCGTTATTGCTGCTCAATCGATTGGTGAGCCAGGTACACAGTTGACTATGCGTACTTTCCATATTGGTGGTGCAGCCTCGAGTTCTGTGTCAGTTAACAATATTGAGGTTAAGTCTTCTGGTCGTATGCGATTACATAATATTAAAACAGTTAAACAGGCAGATAATGAAAAGTATGTTGCTGTATCACGATCTGGTGAAATTGCTGTTCTTGATAAGGTGGGGCGTGAGAAAGAACGTTATAAAGTGCCTTATGGAGCGGTATTGACTGCTACAGAAGGTGGTGAGGTTACTGCTGGAGAAGTTGTTGCTACCTGGGATCCTCATACACACCCGGTTATTACTGAAGTTGAAGGTTATGTTCAGTTTACTGATTTTCTTGAAGGTGTTACATATACTAAAGAAGTTGATCCTGTTACCGGCTTAAGCTCGATGGTCATTACCGATCCTCTGCAACGTGTTGGACAAGCTAAAGATATGAGGCCATCAGTTAAATTAGTTGATGACAAAGGTAATGACTTAAATATTGTTGGAACAGATATTCCAGCTAACTATTATATGCCAGCAGGTGCTCAGGTTAAGCATGCAAATAATGCTATGGTTAAAGCAGGTGATGTTATTGCCCGAATTCCACAAGAATCATCTAAAAACAAGGATATTACGGGTGGTTTACCTCGTGTTGCTGACTTATTTGAGGCACGTAAGCCAAAAGAATCGGCTATCCTGGCTGAGATAACGGGTGTTGTCAGTTTTGGTAAAGAAACTAAAGGTAAGCTGCGTTTGGTTATTACGCCTAAAGATGGAGAACCACATGAAGAACTTATACCTAAATGGAGACAGATTAATGTGTTTGAAGGTGAATCTGTAGAAAAGGGTGAAGTTATTTCTGATGGAGCAACGAACGCTCATGATATTCTTCGATTAAAAGGTGTTCAAGCTGTTGCTAACTACATTATTAATGAAGTTCAGGATGTTTATCGTTTGCAAGGTGTAAAAATCAATGATAAACATATTGAAGTAACCGTTAGACAAATGTTAAAGCGTGTTGAAATTATCAATGCAGGTGATACTAAGTTTATCCGCGGTGAACAAGTTGAATACGCAAAGATTCTAAATGAAAATGATCGTGTTAATACAGAAGGAAAATTACCAGCGACATACAGTCGTATGTTATTAGGTATTACTAAGGCTTCATTAGCAACTGATTCATTTATTTCTGCCGCTTCATTCCAGGAAACAACGAGAGTTTTAACTGAAGCATCGGTTAGTGGTAAAATCGATGACTTAAGAGGCTTAAAAGAAAACGTTATTGTTGGCCGATTAATTCCTGCTGGTACGGGTATGACATATCACAACGAACGTCGTCGTAAGCGTAGCGAAAAAAATGCAGAACCAGTCACTTTATCGATTACTGAAGAAATGATGGAAGAAGCAAGTGAAGCAGTAGAGACCGAAGAGGCCCAGTCTTAAAATTACATGGCCTTAATACCAACTTGACAATTTTTTACTTGACAAGTGAGAGGTAAATCTATATATTGCCTCGTTCTCGCACACATGCACATAAAGTATGTGTAGATAAAAACTAGATTTGGAGTTTAATAAATGGCAACTACCAATCAATTGGTACGTAAACCAAGAAAAAGAAAAGTACAAAAGTCAAATGTACCTGCACTAGAGGCATGTCCTCAGCGTAGAGGTGTTTGTACTCGTGTTTATACAACAACACCTAAGAAGCCTAATTCAG
>JADGAU010000151.1 GCA_015231865.1 Gammaproteobacteria bacterium
TGACTAAACTGTTGGTTTATCGGCCATAGCTTTTTTTGTATCAAAAGTTCAAATTGTCTCGTATCGCTGCCATATTGAACTGATATGTTCAATAAGTCTGTTTTTCGTTTTGACAGCTAACGGCACTTTCAGTCATTCGCTTAATTACAAGTGAGTCTGTACTTTACAGAAGCGAACTGTGGAAAACGGTCATTGCCAAAATCAGGACTCATGTTATATTGAAAAGTCGAGAAATATAAAGAAAAGTCGTTCAGAGCATTTCTGAAATTTACTGTTTATCAACTGTCAATTCAAACTTAATTGTTTGTATTTTCTACCTTATAAAGCCAGTTACATCAAGTCATACAAAGATTTGTTTTTAATTGCTTGATTGAAATCTTGCATTCATCTGACAATGTCATGCTATGCTTATGCAACTTATAATTTAACATCTATAGCTTCAATATCTATATGTTTAGGGCATATTATGTTGAATGTGGCTCTGAATTGTATATTGAATAATGATATTATATGCTATACGATTATTTATGTTACCAGTCATGGAGAAAATTAAAGTGAAGTTTAATCATATTTTTCTGTTTTGTTTATTTTTAACTATTCTGGCTAGTCCTGCATATAGTGAGATTAGTAATAATACTACAACTAGCATCCCGAGAGTTATATCAGGATCTGAGGCTACTATTCAAGAATTCCCATGGGTGGTAAATTTAAATAATGGCCCTGGTTCTGGCGGAAGTTGTGGTGGCAGTTTAATTCATCCTGAGTGGGTTTTAACTGCAGCTCATTGTTTCCTTAATGAGGCAGGAGATCAAATTGATTTAACAACTGCAGGCAATTATTTTGTTACTATTAATTCTACGACCCTATCTCCTTTGGAATCAGAAGGTTTATCTATAAATGGTTCAAACGTGATTATTCACCCAAACTATGATCCAAGCACAACATCAGCCAATCCGAACGATAATGATATAGCTTTATTAAAATTATCCCAGCCCGCAACAGGAATTCAACTTATTTCCTTAATAGAAGGAAGCAATGTAGATATACCAAGTGGTGAAATTGCTACAGCAATGGGATGGGGAGTAATAGAAATTGAAGGTAATGGTACAGGCCAAGCTTCTAACTCTTTATTAAAAGTAGAACAAAAAGTTTTGTCTAATGAGGAATGTATAGCTATTGAAGGTGAAGGAATTACGGATAATATGCTTTGCGTCAATGGTTTTTCTACATCAGATACTAAAAGTATTTGCAGTGGTGATAGCGGAGGCCCTTTAATTCTAAAAGATAACGATAATGCTATTCAAGTTGGAATTGTTAGCCATAGTCAGGAATGTGGCAACCCTTCAACTACAGATGTCTATGTCAAAGTTGCACGTTATAAAGACTTTATTGATAGTAATGTCTCTGGAGTAAGCTTTTTAACTCCAAGTATTATGAATGATTCAACAACAGATACAAAACCAACTAAACAGTCTGAAGTGGTTACTTCACCAAAAGAAGGAGATTCTAATCATACGAATTACTTCTTACTTCAACTTTCCAAAGCGTTAACGATTGATATTAGTGTCGATTATCAAACTCAGGATGGAACTGCTAAAGCAGCTGATGAGGATTATATTGCCACCTCTGGAACTGCAATTATTAAAGCAGGTGAAACTTATACAACTATTGGTATTGAAATCATTGGAGATAGCAAAATTGAAACAGATGAAACATTTTTACTTAAATTAACGAATCCTAAAGGCGTTAGTTTCCCTGCAGGTGTTTCTGAAATTATAAAAACACGAACCATCATTAATGATGATTAATTTAATATTGATAATGGAAAATTCTCATCCGAGTATTTAAATGGCAAAACTTTTTACCAAATTGAATATCATAACAATGTATGGAGTCTGGCAACCTTCAGCTTTACTAAATCACAACTTCCAAGCTTGCTGTCAATGGCTAAGTTGAACATAGCCAGTTCCTTAATGAAGTGCTGTGATTTTAACAAAAATTGAATTGCCCATACTTCTTTTAATTTTAAAGCTGGTTTTTTACCCTGTTAACTTTCCTTTGTTCCATGGAGTAAATTGTTTACTTTTCATTTTATTAATACCTCCTTTATTGATAGGTATTCATATCATCGGAAGAAATCTTAAATCCTACGACAATTTTCGGCAAAATTGGGGCATTCGTCTGGGGAGCTATTTGAGTCAACTGCTAAAAAGAGCAAACTGATTTGACTAAATTATATCAGTAATTAATTTTCTAATTACAATATGCTTTTCATAGTTTAAAATAATTGCATGCCAGATTTCTATGAACAGTTAAACATTATTGAAGACTTTTTAGAAGTCTCGAATGATGAACTATATAAGCCGATTCCTGAAAGTTGGCTCATTGTTATTACAGATGTT
This sequence comes from Gammaproteobacteria bacterium, assembly GCA_015231865.1. Classification (GTDB taxonomy): domain Bacteria; phylum Pseudomonadota; class Gammaproteobacteria; order GRL18; family GRL18; genus JADGAU01. Next base: position 2,403 of record JADGAU010000151.1, read on the forward strand.
AAGGGTTCTACCAAAGCACTTGATGCTGGAAGATATAAAGAGGTAAACACATTAGGTGCCGCCACCGTTGCCTTAATACAAGGCATTCTAGAGACATTAGACTTTCCGTTCGTTTTTGGAGGAGATGGTGCATCAATGGCTTTAAGTCCAAGTCATTATAAAAAAATTTTTCCTCATCTTCCTTCTTTAAAAGAAATTGCACTACAACGTTTTGACTTAGAGCTTAGAGTGGGCGTTGTAAAAATGACAGATTTAATAAAAATGAATGCCATTATCACTATGGCAAGATTAAAAATATATCAAAATAGAACGATTGCGCTGTTCTCTGGAGGAGGGCTAAAACTGGCTGATTCCCTTATTAAACAATACCCAGAAAAATATGAAATTACTCAAAAACCAATACGAGATGAAATAAATCTCAATAACTTATCCTGCCGATGGAATCCTATACCAAGCCAAAAGGGACAGATTCTATCTATACTAATTGACTCAGATAGCTCTCAAGTTTACAGCCATGTATTGAAAAAAATAAAGGATATCTGTGGCGGTGATTTTTTAAATGTCAGCCCTGTCCACATTGACACTTTAACTTATAAAGGTTTTTTTGAATGTATAAAAGAAGAGTATCTATTACACCGAAATCTTTTTAGTAAAGTATTTATACAAAGATTAAAGGATATTCTTATCTCAGTTTTTCTTTTCAAGATGGGAAAATATAAAAGCTATAAAATTGTTCAAACTTATCATGATCACTTAAGTTATCATACCGACTATAAAAAATTTGACGACACTTTACGTTTAATATTAGATTGTACTGATGAACAAATTGAGAAGATAGAATCCTTATTAAAAAATGAATATGAAGCTGAAAGGCTTTTTTATGGAACACATAAATCAGATTCAGCACTGATGACATGTTTGGTACAAACCATTTCAGATGGTGAACATATACATTTTATTGATGGTAATAATGGTGGCTATACTGCGGCGGCAAAAACGCTCAAACAACAAATTAAAGAATCTAAAGCATAAATTCAATGGCAATGAATCAGCCATTTTAGATAACTAAAAGTTAAACTATAAAATTAAGACTTCATTAACCTAATATCAAAACTTGGAGAATAGCGTTAATTCATGTGAAGTTTAAGCCTACCAATGTCAATGACTGAAATGGTCGCTTATGTGGAGCGCAACATAAGGTCGCTGATCAGTCAGATTAAACCTGATATTTTTAGAATACTTGTTTGTACTTAATCTAGCCTTCATATACATTAATGTCTTTAAGATAGATACGTACTCAGTCCCAAAGGTTTCCCAATAAAGTAAAATTTATTGAATTGGAGTTCTTAAATCCAGAGTATATGGAAAATCAGGATCAATGCTTTCATTGCTAATAAATACTTCCCCACCTGTATGCCCATGCTGGGTAAAGCGGGCTAGTCTTCTTGATTCGGCTTCATAAGAATTAACCGGGAATGTTGTATCATTTCGACCGCCCGGGTGAGCGACATGATATTCACAACCACCCAAAGAAAAGTTATTCCAGGTATCGATAACATCAAAGGTTAATGGGGCATGACTGGAAATTGTTGGATGCAGACCTGAAGGTGGTTCCCAGGCCTTATATCGAACACCAGCAACAAACTCACCTTGGGTTCCTGTACTCCGTAAAGGTATTTTTCGGCCATTACAGGTAATTGCATATCTACCCGGAGTTAACCCGGATACTTTAACTTGCACTCGTTCTACCGAGGAATCAACAAATCTTGCAGTGCCCTGAGCTGTTACTTCTTCTCCAAGTACATTCCAGGGTTCAATGGCAAAACGTATTTCAAGTTCAATATCGCCAATATTAATGGTGCCGTATCGTGGGAATCGAAATTCCATAAAGGCATCAAACCATTCTAATTTAAATTCAAAACCATGACGGTTTAGATCGTCTATAACATCTTTAAGGTCATTGTGGATAAAGTGAGGTAGCATAAATTTATCATGCAATTCAGTTCCCCAGCGAACGGGTTTCTGTACATAAGGCTTGTGCCAGAAGCGTGAAATTAGAGAGCGCAATAATAACATTTGTAAACAGCTCATCTGTGCATGCGGAGGCATTTCAAAACCTCTAAATTCCACCAGACCAAGTCGGCCATTACTGCCATCAGGAGAATAAAGTTTATCAATACAAAATTCAGCACGGTGAGTGTTGCCGGTTAAATCGGTTAATAGGTTTCGTAGAACCCGGTCAACAATCCAGGGAGCTGTCGTTTCTTCGTTGGGTAATTGACTAAAAGCAATATTCAACTCATGAAGGACGTCGTTTCTAGCTTCGTCAACCCTGGGTGCTTGTGAGGTTGGGCCAATGAATAATCCAGAGAATAAATAGGATAATGCCGGGTGATTTTGCCAATAAGCTAGCAAACTTCTAAGAATATCAGGACGCCTTAAAATTGGACTGTCGACCGGGTTCTGTGCACCAATGGTGACATGATTTCCTCCTCCTGTTCCAGAATGGCGTCCATCCAGCATAAATTTTTCAGTGCCTAAACGAGCAAGTCGGGCATGTTCATATAATGTTGATGTATTAGAAACTAATTCTTGCCATGTGGCCGCAGGATGGATATTAACTTCAATAACACCTGGATCTGGCGTGACTAAAAATCTAATTAAACGGTGATCTTTGGGTGGTTCATAACCTTCCATTACAATTGGCAGTTTGGTTTCTTTTGCAGCGGTTTCAATGGCACTAATTAAATCCAGATAATGTTCAAGTTCAGTTAGTGGAGGTAAAAAGACATGTAAATGTCCATTTCTTGGCTCAACACAAAGCGTTGTTCTAATCAGTGTTGATGAGTCTTGTAAATTTTGATTAGGATCATCGGCATTGACAGTGGATTTTGAAACCTTTTCTGAAGCTGTTCCTGCAGTCTGTGGTCGGCTAAATAATTTAGGCGTCAGAGATCTGGGGTCAAATGGATCTTGTGCATGCACAACTTGTCTATCATCCTTAGGTTGCCAGAGCAATGAATCTAATGGTAAACGGAATCCTATTGGTGAATCCCCGGGAAGCAGGTATAATTTTTCTCGGCGAAAATTCCATAAACAAGACTGCCAGACATTATCTTTAAAATCCCAGGCAACAGGAATAGCATATCCAACCACTTTACCAAGGCCTTGTTCAAAAATGCGGCGGACTCTTTTTCGTTCTATTGGATCATCCAGTTTATTATCTTCAGCACTGACATTTTTAGGCAATAGCCCTTCTTTCCATAAATAGTAAGCTGTGTCTTCATAGGCTGGTAAAATGTACTGTTCACTTAACTGCAAATGTTTAGCGATACTTTGCATTAATAAGTTAGCATGATGATTATCAAAGTGGCTGGAAGAATCGGGGTGATCCAGTAATTCAGGATAGTGCCAGATAGGTTGCTGGTCTTTACGCCAAACACAAGTCATGGCCCATCGAGGGAGTTGTTCGCCAGGATACCATTTTCCCTGTCCATAATGCAGCAGAGCATCTTTGCCGAAAGCATTTTTTAACCGACGTATGAGATCGCCTGCTAAATGAAATTTATGCTCTCCTAAGGCTTCAGTGTTCCATTGTGGGCTGTCCATATCATCGATTGAGACAAAAGTTGGTTCGCCGCCCATGGTCAGACGCACATCATCTTTCATTAATTGTAGATCGACCTTATCACCTAAATCCAGAATATCTTGCCATTGCTGTTCAGTATATGGCTTAGTTACTCTTGGATCTTCATGTATTCTGGTTACACTATTACTAAATTTAAACTCGACTTCACATTTGTCTGTTGCGCCTGTAATGGGTGCGGCGCTAATAGGATCTGGAGTACAGGCTAAAGGTATATGACCTTCTCCGGCAAAAAGTCCTGAGGTGGGATCTAAACCAATCCAACCAGCACCTGGAACGAAGACTTCGGTCCAGGCATGTAAATCAGTAAAATCTTCTTTGGGTCCGGAAGGGCCATCCAGACATTCCTGATCGGAAGTTAATTGAATCAGATACCCAGAGACAAATCTAGCAGCGAGGCCCATATGTCTACAAATTTGCACTAATAACCAGGCACTATCACGACAGGAACCGGTTTTACACTCGAGTGTTTTTTCACAGCTTTGTATACCGGGTTCCATACGAATGGTATAGCCTACCAATTCTTGAACTTTTTGATTTAATTCAACCAGATAATGAACAATGTGTGATATTTTGTCTTCGCTGGCTTCCTCAAGTTCTTTTTTTAACTCAGGGTCGTTGAAGGTGGCTTTTTTGCCTAAGTCCGCCTGGTTCAATTTATCAAGTAAAGAGTTTAATAATTCGCCATCTTCATTTATTTCAAAGTAGGGCGCCAATTCTTTGGATAATTGCTTTTCATATTTAAAGGGTACAAATTTGGCGGCATCTTCGACAAAGAAATCAAAAGGATTAATGGTAACCATATCAACAACAAGGTTGACGTCTACAATGAGTTTTCTGGTTTTTTCCGGGAAAACATATCGAGCAATATAAT
>JADGAU010000152.1 GCA_015231865.1 Gammaproteobacteria bacterium
AAGCTCATGAGATGCTGGAAATGTCCGATGGTGATGTTGTTGATGTGATTAGTGAACTGGAAGGTATTGCTGGTGATTTACTTGACCCGCAACTATTGAATCAACTGATACTAGCCGTTGAAGATTATGATTTTGATTTGGGATTGGAGCTTCTAGAACAATTGAGAATAATTCAACCTAAATAACCTGAACTTCGGATAAGACAAAATAATTTAAAGAGACTTGTGTTTTAGCTTATACAGGATTCAGGTTAAATAAATTATAAAAATCCAATACTGTCGAATTATCCACTTCCAAACACATTAATCCGTAATAGATTTTTCCTGAATATTTTGAATTCACCCTTAGGGTGGCAATCTCGATGTGGCTATCTCGATACCGCTTGACTGTGCTAATAAAGTCAAAATAACCAGTAAAAGCCTCAATCTTCAGCAGTTTATTCATTTTCGTTACGGTACAACTGATTAATTTAGGATTATGCTACTGGGGTTAAAAAATTTACAATGCGTTTTATACTTAAACAGTGTTTCTGTAAAACTAATCAGCCCGCTCTCTGCACATTTTTTAAAGTATCGTAGATAGTAAATAGCCTAATAAGCTCAGTTGTTTTATTTATTCCAAACTTAATAAAAATTTTATTACGATGATTTTCTACGGTTCGGTGGCTAATATTTAACAAAGTAGCAATTTTCATAGCACTTAAATCTTTTAATAATAAATCCAGAATATCTTTTTCTCTTAGGGTTAATTTATCTCTGCTACGAATATAATTCAAACTTGCTTGGGCATATTTACTGGATTTCTCATCATATTCTAATGCTGACTGAACTAGTTCAATTAATTCCATATGGTCAAATGGTTTTTTAATAAAACTATACCCGCCACTATTCATCGCTTTCACAACTAATTCAGCATCTATTTTTGGTGATGCAAAAATACAGGGAGAATGAACACCTTGCTTTCTTAGTCTCATCATTAACTCTATACCGTTCATTTCTGGTAAAAAAAGTGATATAAGCACACACGACGGTGATGATAGCGGTAAGTTATGCAATAGTTCGGAAGGTGCTTCAAAGTCACGGCTAAAAATATTAACCGATGAAAGTAATCGATTAGTTAAGCTATTAACTATCGTATCTGGGTTAACAATATATACCGTTGGAAATGATTTCATTTTATTAAGAGCCTTCAACCAAAAAATATTTTTTTCCGTTTTCTATAAATAACTAAAAAATAAGGGAAAAATAAGGGAAAAATATTTTTGTTATTCAAGAGTTAAGTAGAGGAATCATAATATAAGTAATTCTACTTATATTATTGAGTATATCAACCAATATTCACTATAAACACTATCTGATAAGATTGAAAGCATTGATTTTTATTATTTTTAAGGCTCTACTCAGATGAATGGATTGAATGAACTCAGAAGAAAAGCCGAGCAGATTTCTAGAAATGACAATACTCTGGTTACAGAAACTGATTTTAGTAATTTAAGCTACGATGAACTGAAAACATTGGCTCAAGATCTTAAGATTTATCAAATTGAGCTTGAAATGCAAAATGATGAACTCTTACGTACCCAGTTAAATTTAACTAGCTTAAAAGAAGAATATAAGACTTTATTTGAACTTGCTCCCGTCGGTTATTTTATCATTAATCAGTTGGGCTTAATCAGTGATGTTAATGTGACGGGCTGTAATTTATTAAAAAATAATAAAGCCAAACTTTTACATCAGTCTTTATTGACCTACATTGAAAATAGTTACAAGAATCTTTTTAACCTTCATATCAATTCGGTCATTAAACATAAAATAAAAAGGCAAGATGAAATAAAAATTTATCGTGAAGATGGTTATATCTTTCATGCCTTAATTGAAAGCAGTATTTATATCAATAGTGACAATGATGCGCCTTTAATACGTTTAATCCTTACGGATATTGAAGAAATACACCAAATGCAGGCACAAGCACATTTATCGGAAAAAATAATTGAAAATAGCATTGAAGGTATTTTGATAACTGATAGAAAAGGACACATACTTACTGTAAATAAAACGTTTACAAAGATTACGGGATATAGTAAAGAGGAAGCGATAGGAAAAACACCCAGTATTTTACGTTCTGGTAAGCATGATAAAGAGTTTTATCAACGACTCTGGCAAACAATAAAGAATGAAGGTTTTTGGGAAGGAGAAATCTGGAATCGAAGAGAAGATGGTGAAGTCTATTTAGAGTGGTTATGTATCAGAGAAATTAAAGATGATCAGGGGCATTTTTACTTTTATGTGGGTAAGTTTTCAGATTTAACTACCATAAAAGACACACAAACCCGATTACACTTTCTCGCTCATTTTGATGTATTAACTCAGCTACCCAATCGGACTTTATTTAATGATCGTTTATCTCAAGCGATTATGACCGCAGAGCGATCGAAAAATAAAGTGGTTTTATTCTTTATGGATCTTGATGGTTTTAAAGACATAAATGATTCATTAGGACATGATTCTGGCGATATATTACTGCAACAAGTTGCTAAGCGTTTACTCTCAACAGTCCGAAAAATGGATACCGTCTCCCGTCTGGGTGGTGATGAATTCACGATTATCGCTAACGATATTGTCAACACTGATCAAATTATTACCCTGGCTGAAAAAATACTCAATGCTTTGAGTGAACCATTTATTATCGATAAACGAAAATTTTTTATTGGCGCCAGTATTGGTATCAGTACTTTTCCGGATGATGCTATTAACGGCAGTGATTTAGTTCAATATGCCGATACCGCCATGTATCAGGCGAAGGAAAATGGTAAAAACCAGTTTTGTTTTTACACTCAAAGAATGGGCGATATGGCTTCTGAACGGATGCAATTGGAACATGAACTGAATGTTGCCATAGAACAAAATCAATTAGTACTGCATTATCAGCCTCAATACCATATTGAAACGGGAGATATTTCTGGTATGGAAGCTCTGGTTCGCTGGTATCATCCTCAAAGAGGACTTATCTTGCCGACTGAGTTTATCCCGGAAGCCGAGAAAACCAATCTGATTCTATTATTGGGAGAATGGGTTTTAAATTCGGCTTGTGCACAAGCTCAAAAATGGCTGCAAGCGGGTAAAGAAAATATTCAAATTGCCATTAATATTTCAGCCAAACAGTTTCAGCAACCAGGGTTTGATGAAGAAATTAAACAATTACTGTTAAAGCACGATATAGCGGGCGACAATATTGAACTTGAGATTACTGAAAAAAGTTTAATCACTGATATTGATAAAGTACTGAGTACGCTTCATAACTTAAAAGCTATGGGTATTTCAATAGCGATAGATGATTTTGGTACAGGCTACTCATCGATGAATTATTTAAAAAGGCTCCCGCTGGATGTGTTAAAAATTGATCGCAGTTTTATCAAAGATATTGATATTGAAAGTGTTGACGAAGCTATCATCAAGTCAATTCTAGCCCTGGCACAAGGTTTAAATTTAAAAGTGGTTGCCGAAGGTATTGAAACACAATTTCAGCGTGAACTTTTGTCCCAGCTAAAATGTAATTATGCGCAAGGCTTTTTGTATAATAAAGCCATTACCGTTGAAGAAATTTCAATGGTATTAGACTAGGGCCTGTTGACAACAGGCCCTAATAGACATAATTAAACAAAATAAACAATTAGAATCAAAGGTATTAAAGTGACCGAAAAAAATAAGCAAATATCGACAGAAATTGAAACTGTTCTGCCTATTGTTCAAAACGCACCGCATTATTATATTGGCATTGGTGCCTCAGCCGGTGGTTTAGAAGCGATTGACAGTTTTATCTCTAATACGTCTGACAAAACAGATTTAGCCTTTATTATTGTTCAGCATTTATCACCGGACTATAAAAGTTTAATGGTAGAGTTATTATCCAAGTTTACCAAAATGAATGTATATCGTGCTGAAAATCAGATGCAAGTTGAAAGAAACTGCATCTATCTTATCCCGCCTAAAAAGAATTTAACCATTTTTCATGGCAGATTAATGTTAAGTGATCAGGATCGAAGTGCCAGCGTAAACCTGCCTATCGATATTTTTTTCCAGTCTTTGGCAGAAGACCAGGAAAACAGGGCAATCGGCATTATCCTTTCAGGTACAGGCAGTGATGGCACTCGTGGCGTACGCACAATTAAAGAAAAGGGCGGCATGGTCATGGTTCAGGATGAAAATTCCGCCAAATTTGACGGTATGCCTAGAAGTGCTATTTCTACTGGCCTGGCAGACTTTGTACTGCCACCTGAAGAAATGCCCAATCAATTATTAAATTTTACGAAACACCCTTATGCAGCAGCACAACAGGAAATTTCTAACACGTTATTATCTGATGAAGATGGAATGACCCGGATCTTTTTCTTACTGCGGGAAAAATGCAAAGTGGACTTTACTTTTTATAAGCCCAGTACAGTCATCCGTCGTTTAGAGCGACGAATGACGATTAATAAAATTCATGATTTAAAAGAGTATGTTCAGTTTTTGGAACACTTTCCTGAAGAAATTAAAAGTCTCTATCGTGAACTTTTAATTGGCGTCACCCGTTTTTTCCGTGATGCAGATGCCTTTAATGAAATTGAGCTACGCTGGTTACCTGAGCTGATACAGGATAAACAAGGTAGCGCAATACGCTTTTGGGTAGCTGGATGCTCGACAGGTGAAGAAGCCTATTCACTTGCAATTATGTGTCGTGAAATTATGAATAGTCTCGGGATTACCAAAGACATTAAAATTTTTGCGACGGATGTTGATAATAATGCGATTCAACGTGCCAGTACGGGAACTTATACCGAAAGTATTGTTGCTGATATTTCACCTCGTTTAACGGCTAAGTATTTTTTCCATAAGGAGGATAGTTTTCAAATTATTCGTAGTATACGGGAAATGGTTGTATTTGCGCAGCATGATATTTTAAAAGATCCGCCTTTTACCAATATTGATTTTGTTACTTGCCGTAATGTCATGATTTATTTTCAGTCGGTATTACAGAAGCGTGCTTTAGAAATGTTTAATTTTGCTTTAAATCAGGGGGGATTATTATTTCTAGGGAGTAGTGAAACCATTGGTGATTTAACCAATCTATTTGAGCCTTTAAATAATAAAGAAAAAATTTATCGATCCTTTGGTAAAAGACAAGCTAGTTTAAATAACGAACAAATAGGAAAGTATGCTAATAGACATTATTTTAGACAATTACCTTCTTCAGGCAAAGCTTATAAAAGCAGTTATGCTGACAATGACGAAAAAATACTGGAACGATTTGTTAATGTTCTTAGCGATCGTTATATACCTCTGACTATTGTTGTCAATGAAGAAATGGAAATTATTCATATCTTCGGAGATACGCAAGGATATTTTATTTTACCATCGGGTAAGATGGAGAATAATTTAACTAAAATGTCTCGAAAAGAGTTTTCTATTCCCTTAGCAACGGGCATATCTAAAGTATTTAAAACGGGAAATGAACAACGATATTCTAATATTCAATTGCCTTTTGGGGATGAAAAAAGGACCATCAATTTGAATATGACACTGCTGGATTCAAAACGCAGTCAGCAGTCATTAGTCGCTGTTTTTTTTGAAAATGTAACAAAATCAGTTGAAGCTCATAACCTGCCTGATAATAATAATTATGATGTCAGTAAAGAGACAGAGCAACGCATTACGGATTTAGAACAAGAACTTCAGTTTACCCGTGAAAACTTACAGGCTACGGTTGAAGAACTGGAAACATCTAATGAAGAGCTACAAGCGACCAATGAGGAATTGTTGGCAAGTAATGAAGAACTGCAAAGCACCAATGAAGAACTGCAATCGGTAAATGAAGAGCTTTATACAGTTAATGCAGAGCACCAATCTAAGATCGTTGAGCTGCTGGAACTGAATAACGATTTAGATAATTTACTGATTAGTACCGATATTGCCACTATCTTCCTGGATGAAGATTTAGAATTAAGAAAATTCACTCCAGATGCGAGTAATTTCTTTCAAATATTGGACAATGATTTAGGGCGGCCTATTAGTCATATCCAATGTATTCTTAATGACATTGACATTATTGTATTGATTAATCACGTTAAAAGTAGTAATGAAATCTTAGAGCAAGAAGTTCAGATAAAAGAAGGTCTCTGGTATCTAATGAGAATTCTTCCTTATCATATTGCACCGAATATCTTTTCCGGTGTGGTACTGACTTTTGTGAGTATTGATAAACTCAAACGTACACAAAATGAGTTAAGTGCCAATATGAAACGTTATACATTAACTCAATATTCTGCTCATTTTGGTGTTTGGGAATGGGATATGAATTCTGATGAGGTTCATTGGTCTGAAGGTGTAGAGCCCATTTTTGGATTAAACTCCGGTGAGTTCAAAAATACATTAGAGCATTTTATGCAGTTTGTTCACCCTAATGATCTAGATATGGTTAATTCTGCCATTGAAAAGGCAATTAACAATAAAACAAAGTATTCGCTGGAACATAGAATTATTTGGCCTGATGGGAGAATTCATTGGGTTGATGAGTTCGCAGAGGTCAGCTATGATGAAAATCAGACACCCGTCAATATGATAGGTGTTGTCAGAGATATAACGGAACAAAAAGAAACTCAAATCAATTTAATAAACTCTGAGCATATCTTTAGAAGCACTTTGGAAAACTTGGATATGGTTGCTGTACAACTGGATATAAAAGGCAACATTACCTTTGTTAACCAGTATTTATGTACATTAAGTGGTTGGAGAAAAGAAGATATTTTGGGTAAGAACTGGATAACTTTATTTATTCCTGAAGAACAGCGAAGCATCATCAGAGAAAGCTTTCACGACTTTATCAGTGGAAATATCGATATACCCAAACAATATTCTAATACGATTGTCTGTAAAAATGGTGA
>JADGAU010000153.1 GCA_015231865.1 Gammaproteobacteria bacterium
GATAAAGTTCAAAAGGGTTTGGACCCGGATAACTGGAAACTCTTTAATGATATAGCCTTGGGTGTTAAAGAGATAAGAATTAAATGTGATGATGGTATACAGAACAATTTATATTGCCAAATATAAAGATTGTATTTATGTGTTACATGCCTTTAAAAAGAAATCACAAAAGACATCTAAAAAAGATATAGATTTAGCAAAGCAACGGTTTAAATCGATTAAGAAGGATGGTATTAACAATGCAAAAATATAAAAGTGCTTTTGATGCTATTGCTGATACGCCACAAGAAGCAACAAATTTTAAGCTGCGTTCTGAAGCAATGGATAAAATTATTGAATATATAAAAACAAATAAGCTCACCCAGAAAGAAGCGGCTAAGATTTTAAAAGTAACTCAGCCAAGAATAAGTGATTTAAAAAATGGTAAGCTTGATTTATTTACTCTGGATACTCTTGTAGGTATGCTGGCTCTTATCAATATTGAAGTCTCTTTACAGTTTAAAGTTGCATAACTTTTTTTGACTATAGTGGTTTTTTGGTAAGCGCCAATTAAAACCACATAGTAAAAGTTATTGATATCATAGAAATTCTCTCTCCAATTTACTTTAATATTATGGAGAAGTATCAATGCCAAAACCCCATGCCAAAGACCAAATGATGAAAGATCATATTGCTAACTGGCAAAACAGTGGTCTCACTCAAACCGCATATTGTCGCCAGGCTGGAATTAATCGTGACCATATCAATTACTATAAAAAGAAGTTTGCTCAAAGAGATAATCGATCAAAGCATCATCAACTGGTTCCAGCCTCTATCAAAGACAAGTCACCGATTACAAATATAAATAAACATCTATAAAAGTATAAAACAGACAGTTTTCAATTTTTATAGAGGGCTAAACTAAAAGCAAACCGCTTTGATTCGAATAAAATACCTCTAATTTGCCTTAATAATCAAGTCCCTATAAAAAATAACAGCAGGAATGAATGAAATTAAAGGGAAAATAGATGGAAGATCACCCACAACAAGCATGAACAAAGTACGCTAAGCTCTACTTCAGCAGCAGGTATCAATATCCGGGCTTCTACGGCGTTTTTACGCTGTTTTAGTATGTTATTCGTGCGTTGTTGATATTTCAGTAAGTATTTTTTCTGAAAGCAACTCATAATTTGCTGGAGAAAACTTTTTAACTATAACTTGTTTATTTTTCTGAAACAGAAGCATAAATTCACTGTTATTGTTTACTAGGCGATAATCAATTACTGAGCTTATATTTTTTTCAATAATTTTTATATTTTTACCATTTAGATTAGCCAGTGATACCTCAATTAAATCATTTTTATCTAATTTATTATTCTGATTACTATCCTCTCGAATAGCCTCCAAATAAAGAGCATAGGATTTTTTGTTATCAACATCTCTTAATACAGAAAATTTATGGATAAAGTTATTATTTGTATTATATAGCCAGTGAGTTTGCAGTTCGCCACCTTCAAAAAACAGAACATTTCTTAACTTCCCCTGATTGTAATAGCTAGAATATCCACTTGTTTTAGCATTTAGTTTAATAAATTGGATATCTTCCCCAGGTATAGACTGTATATTGCTCAATACGAGTTCAATTTTTTCATCTGATTCAGTTATTTGAATAGTTCTTTTATCTTGACTGGATGACGAAAAATAAATCGAAGAAAAAATGCCTATAATCATCAAGATAAATACTAGAACGAATAATGAAGATCCTATTTTGTTAATAGTGTTAAATACTGACTTCCATTCCATTTGTCATTCCTATTTATTTAGTTAGACTTTGATATTAACTTTTATCACAACCTTTAGGAATCAACCAAGACTGACTTAGCTTTTTACTTTTTTCATAATCAGGAACAGGTATTGTTTTACCTGTACGTTTTTCACAATCAAGCCAAACGGTGAAGCCTTCTTAATCTAGTTTTAAGGTTTCAGCTTGTACGGTTGATACTGCAAATAATAAAACTAAGAATAATATTTTCATGATATTTCAATGTTAATTGGATGAAAAAAAGATATCACCATAAAAGGCATTAACTTTTAATTCTGAGTTATCTGTATCGGTCATAATGGCAACCGCATCGATATATGTTATATCTTCACCGAAAAGCTTTTTTAAATCTTCTTTGACATTTCGTTTCTCATGATACCACTGGTTAAGCTTGCTTTCTTTACCTCGAACAGCATACATTTTAGCCTGTGAGGTATAAGCATTATCCCAGTTTGAATGAATCTTCTGATTACTTGACCAAACATAGTTAAGTGCTTTTGTTTTCCAGAATAAAAAATCATGCTTTTGAACAATATAAATTCTAGCAGGGTAATCATCACCCTCTTTGGTTTCTTCATTTATGCTTGTTAATGTATTACTTATCTGCCAAGACCAATTAAGATAGGGTGTTTTATTAAGGTCTATTCGGATTTCTTTAAATAAACCCGAAGCTGATTTATTGCTGTCTGCTTTTAAAACAAACTTATCATTACTGCTAACAAAGCCATATTGGGTTATTCCATCAAATTCTTTTTCTGTCCAACCCGATAAAGACTTATTCGAAAAGTCACCTATTGGAATTAACGTATCTGAAAGTGAAGCAGAAGGTAAGGTTAATAAAATTAAGAATAAGTATTGCAAAATTAATGTTTTATTTTTCTATTAGGTAACACAACAAAGAAAATATGAAAGCAGTAGGGTATTAACTCTTCATCTGGATAATCTTTGATAAAGCATTGTCACTTCGTACTTCCAGCTTCAGCTTCATTGCTTTATTTATAATAGGTATTAGTTGAGTATTTAGATTAGATTTATCACAAAATGCTAATACCTGATTCCTTTGCTCTGATTCATTGGAACCAATGAGTATGAACATAATAAGAACCAGAATTAATAATAACCATTTTATAAGTTTAATCATTTGTACAAAACTATTAATTTCTTAAAGACAGAAATCAATATTAAAAAGCCAAACAGAATTCAGAAGTTAACATTGGCATCTAGTTAAACCTTAGAACAACATAAATTAGTTATCATTTCTCTAACAGCATACTTGTCCTTCATATTAAAATAATTTAGCTGACGGATAAAACAAAAAATTTGAACTAAACTATCAGCTTTATAGCTTTTAAAACAAATTGTTATCGTATAGTTGAGGGTATTTTTTTATAATCAATACTCTTGAGCCTTTTAAAACCACTCCTTTGAAAATTGTCAACGTCTTTTGAAGAAGATGCACTATTCGATGATTGTATTGGCGTAATTATATCTACATAAAAATCAAGGTTCTCAAAGTTTTTATTTGTCACATTAATTAATGATGGGTTATTCAGAATCGGAAATGATCCGCAATTTTCTGCATATTGACAGATATAATAGTCATTATCAATGTCCGAACCCGCATATAAATAATAACTGCCTGGGGCAATATCAGTGAATTGATATGAATACTTTCCTGGTGATATTTCTGTATAAGTTGCTTCTGCAACATTTACATATTCAGGTGTGAACAATGAGATATATAGTTTTGCTGTATTTCCTGAAGGGGTCTGATTTGTTTGCGTTATCATGCTAACCTGAATCTGAAGAACATTACCAGTGCTTAAATTAAATTTTATTTGTCCGCTATAGGTAGAATCAATAAGATCCTGGCGATTAACAGTGACTTGGTAAGTTCCTAATTTAGTCGTATTATCAATATTTTGAGAGCTTATTGTCAACCAACTTATGCTCTCATCAATTGAAGTAATCGAAGCAGTTTGCCCACCCGAGTTTGAAATTGTAATTGTTTTCGTCGATTCATTTAAGGCGAAATTTAAACTTGATGGATTAGCGGTAATAACTGCAGGTTGTTCCACTGGTGTTGGATTTGTGGTATCAGTATTAGCAAGCTCTGCTACTGCCTGCACGGCTTTAAGTGCATCAATCAGACCATAGCCAAAAATATCATCTCTGCCGGCAGTTCCGGCTTCATTAGTTATTTTACCGCTGCTTAACAACTTATCAAATTCTTCAGGCGTTAATTCTGGATAGACAGCCTTCATTAAGGCTGCAACACCTGCAACATGTGGTGAAGCCATTGATGTTCCCTGAAGAAAACTATAATTACCCTGACGATTCCCTGTTGAACCATCAACCAGAGTACTTAATACGCCATCCGCATAACCATCATTATTTAAATCCTGAGATGTGTCACCACCTGGAGCTGCAATATCAATCCGTGAGCCATAATTTGAATAAGGCGATCTTGCACCGTTAAAATCAGTGGCGCTGACGGAAACAACGCCGTCATAACTTGCTGGATAACTGAGTTGTGACGTGTTCTCATTACCTGCAGCTGCAATAATAATCACACCTTGATTTTTTGCCTGAGTATAAACGGATTGCGAAGATTGTGAATATCCCGGTCCACCTAAACTAAGGTTTATAATATCCGCTTTTTGGGCTGGCAGGGTATTACTATCATTACTTAAACCAGCAGCATACAGCACAGATTGCTGAATATCATAATCCGTTCCTCCGCCTTTACCTAATACGCGTAAAGGCATGATTTTAGCACCAGGTGAAACGCCAGCCAAACCGGAAGAGTTATTACTTGTCGCGGCAATCGTCCCCGCAACATGAGTTCCATGCCAGGAACTTCGGCTTAAAGTTGTATTGTCGCCCGGATCATCAGCATTTGCATCAATGCCATCACCATCTTTTGCTACATCTGGCGAACTAATAAAATCATAGCCATTGACCAGGTTGTTAGTTAAATCCGGGTGATTTAAGAAAACACCGGTATCTGCAACAGCAACAATGATCTGGCCACTTGCTGGCGTCCCCTGAGTGATATCCCATGCCTGTGGTAATTTTATTGCCGGATAGTGCCATTGATATTGATAAAATTCATCATTGGGAACAAAATTTATTTTTCGGATATAATTGGGATCAGCCGACTCTATCAATGGGTTTTGTTTCAATTCTTTAATACGCTTCAGGGTATTTATTTTGTCATAACTTTTTTGATTACTTTGCTTGAGCTCAGTCATAAAGGCTGATTCAGAGGTGCTTTGTGTTGCTGTAAACAAGGAATATTGTGGTGTTATAAATTTAGCCAGAACAGGCCTATTTATCTGGTTATGACTTAAAATCAGGTTATTATTAGATTGAAGAACTTTTGCCTGAGATAGCTGATTTGTTTTATATTGAATGATTGCTTCATTTTGAACAAAATCACCTACTAAACTATTTTTTGTCGAGGAACTACTCGAGACAGATTCGAGTTTCAGTGAATATTTTGACGCGCCTTCATAGCCCTCAATAGCTATATAATAGCTTCCATCTGCGGGAACTGTGATAGTCTCAAATTCATTATCTGTTGAATAGGAAGCAGCAACAACATTCAAATCTAAATCATATAAATATAAATCTAAATCACCTTTTAAAACATCATTTCCATAATTATCAACTGAATGCAGTGTAATTTTCTGATTTGCCTGTAAATTAACTTTATAAACATCAAACTTATCATACGTGGTTGAAAAATTACCTTCATTTACGCCAAATGTTGATGTTCCGGCATAACTGGCAAAGCCATTAATGGTATAAAAATTCTTAATTTCCTGAGCCTGGCTAAAAGCATCATTAGTTACTGGGGTAATATTTGGATCATTTAAGTCAGAATCAATATCAATTAAAGCTGTTGCAGTGATAGTGCCTGAAATGGTAACTTTTGTATTGCTCGAACTTGAGCAGTTAATGGCAATATTACTGATATTAGCAGCATTTATTTCACCACTGCCATTTTCAACCGAGCAGGTAGTGTTAGAGCTGACACTGGATACTGCAACATCATAGACTGATTTATCCTCAAGATTATTCGCAAAAGTAAACTGGCCATTAGCTGTCAGTGTTAATTCATCGGTCGAATTATTTGTCAGCGTTAACGACGCGCCATTAAGTCCGCTGACCTGGCCGCCAATACTATACTGGCTTGCATTGACATCATCATTAACAATGGTTCTGATTTTAGTAATATTGGTTACACCCGCCGGAAAACTTATTCCCTGAGGGTTACTAAGGATTAAACTAAAGGTTTCATCACTTTCTACGGTTAAATCCCCTATAATTTCAACGCCAATCACCGCTGTTGTTTGCCCTGCACTGATAGTTGCTGTTCCCGATGCCGAAATATAATCCTGAACAGCTATTGCAGAGCCATCTGAAGTCATATAGTCAACACTAACTGGTATATCTAAAGGTTTTGAAAGCTTCAATAAAAAATAAGTTGTGTGATTAACATTGCCTTCAATAGGCGAGTTATTAACCTCAGAAGGGGTTGTTGGCATATCAGCATTAGCATTTGTAAAGATTAATAGATTTAAAATAAATATTGATATAAAAATTTTACTCATTTAATTTTCCTTTAACCTTAAAATACGAGTGTTTAATATGGAATAATATAAATCTATTTTCTGAATTAACTAATTGACTTAGATAAATTTAAATATCTAACGCTCATACACTCTTATAAATATACCCGTGACTGTTCGCATTGAATAAGTTTAGTGAATTTAAGTACAACATTATTTCTAAGTTCACCCATGAAGAAAATCCACTAACTGCAGCCAAATTGATTTTATTGTTGTTAAAATTTTAATTTAACTATATTTATATGAAGCAACCTTTTCTTTTGTATTGAAAATCTAACAATGACTGCTTTTTATAACTTTAGCAAAGCAAAAATATGTTGTCTATCTAAAATAACGCAAATTTAAAAATTCATGGAAAATCATCCAATGCCATTCCAGTATAAATTTTAGACTATCAATACCATTCCTCCGACCTATAAAAACTATTTATATATGGTTATA
>JADGAU010000154.1 GCA_015231865.1 Gammaproteobacteria bacterium
CCGTCTCGGGTGAAGTAATCAACAGAGATATCAATGGAGCTGGGACGGTTTACTTTAAGAAAGTAATAATTAATATGATTGCTATCGTATTCTGATGGATTAACGGTGACATCATGACTTGTTTGAGGTGTTTTCTCAAAGCAGTTTTGTTCGGCTAATACAGAATGAGTTAAAACTAATAATAGGTAACTAAATATTAATAAATAAACTTTAAATCCAGAGATACTTCTTTTATGGTTAGAGCAGAAATGTTGGCGTGAATTTATATTAATATACATCATTTTATCATCATGGTGTTTTGAATTATCCAATCTGTTAATTCTTCTTCTGTTAATGTGCCAGAAGCAAGTGATTCAATTGTAACAACAGCATCTGCTTCACCTGCAATCAATTCATATCCATTAATTTGAAGGAAAACATCTATACAGACTAAAGAAATACGCTTATTTCCATCCCTGAAACAATGATTCATAGCCAGACCATATCCATAAGAAGCAGCTAATTGAAATATGGATGGCATTGGACTTTCATAATGAAGTAATTGTTGAGGTCTTGTCAATGTGGAATCGAGATTCTGTTCATTGACAGGGCCATTAAGTCCTCCATGTTCATCCATTAATTCAGCATGCATGTGTAGGACAACAGATTGACTTAACCAACGAAACATTATTTTGCTAATTGGTGTAAAGCATTACGATACTTTTTCCGGGTGTTATTAAAGGCTTCCATCGTATCTTCAAATTCAGGATCATAAGGTGTTAATTGTAATCCTTCATTATTAGTATCAGCAAATACTTCATCACCTTCAATAAGGTGGAATTTATCTAATAATTCTTTGGGTAATATGACACCAACAGAGCTGCCAACTTTTCTTAATTTTAGTGTATGCATAATCAATCTCAATGAAAGTTATTATTGAAGTTATAACTAAAATTATAATATAAGTTTAAGTTTATTAAAATAGTAAATTGATGTTAAAAAGGTGCAAAGTTTTTATAAAAAAATGACATAAGATTTTTGCATTAACCTATCATAGTTCCAGTTTGTTAGCTGGTGGTTCTCCCTATGTTAATTCAGAAGCTGACGTCAAATTGTTATTAAAAAAAATATCCGAATATTTAGATTTTTTTGTTAATGAAATGGGAGGGGAATTTAGTTCTATTATGGAATTGTATGAGCAATTTAGATAAATGATCTGGCGATTAGACGACACATATTAATTTAACATTCAAAATTTACAATTAAATATTATAATAACTTTTCATTGCGCAATAAATGTTTTAAACACAAGCGCTATAATACCCGCGATAATTATCCATTGGGCTTTTTCCATAATACTCAACTGTGTTTCAAGTGACTTTATATCTGAGCGTACTTCAGAAAAGTTTTTGTTTACTTCAGAAAAACTATTATTTACTTCATTTCTAAAGTCATTAATATTACCTTTTGTTGCTAAGGTTGTATCCATGGCATCATGAATAATTTGTTTTTGTATTTCAATAACCGCCCCAGCTTGCTCGTCTGTAAATCCTTTAGCTTTTAATTTATTGACGGCTTCCTGAGTATCAAACATGACTAACATAGTTATTGTTATCCCTTTATAATTTATTGACTGGTATTAGTATATCATAACAATAAAATAGTATTTCTGATTTATTATTTTTCGACTATTATAGACACACTTAAATCGTTTTGGGAAAATAACCCAAAATATAAAGATGCAATAGAACCAACGCTTTCTTGGTATCGTCATGTATTAAAACTTGATTGGAATTCTCCAGCTTCTGTCAAAAATCAATTATTCACCAATTTGCGACTGTAAAATAAAGGTTACAATGTAAAATAGTTGATAGTTAATACAAAAATGAGTAAAGATAATTATAGGGAAGTACTTATTGATATATGAATGAAAAAACGTAACATGATTATTTTACAAATCGGTATAAAGCCCATATAAAATTGATGCTTGCAAAATTAATAGTGAATAGATCGAAACTTTTCATTATTATATCTGAAAATAGATTATTGCTTTTGTTAAGTATAACTAAATAGACTTAAATTTCCCAATTAGGTACAATGCAGTGAACTAATAACTTCAGTTTATCCAAAATGCTTAACCTACTTGAAAATGCAGTTCGATTATATCAACTTAAACTACAGCAAAAACTGCCAGAATACAAACGTTATTTATTTGATAATATCAATACTTCGATTGCAAAAATAACGGCTGTCTATGGAAGTAGAGGTGTTGGTAAAACGACACTTATGATGCAGATTCTTAAAGAATCTGACTTACCACAAACAGCTAAACTATATTTATCTTGTGATCATGCTTTTTTCTCTGGTCAGTCACTTTTTGATTTTGTTGATGAGTTCAGCAAAAGAGGAGGCGAATTAATTTGTATTGACGAAATTCATCAAGCTAATAATTTTGAGCAAGAATTGAAATCAATATATGATTTTTTAAGTATTAAGGTTTATTTTACTGGATCATCAGCATTACATTTAACAAGTCCTGATTTTGCAAGACGATATTCAATGTATCATTTGTTTCCATTGTCTTTTAGGGAATATTTAGAATTTAGTTTGAATATTTCATTATCCAGTATCAAACTGGAAGAATTATTGTTAAATCATGCATCTATTACAAATGAAATTGTTACTCTGTTACCGGATAAAAAGGTTATTAAACATCTAAATGACTATATAAGAGTTGGTTCATATCCATTTTATTTTGAAGACCCTTTTAAATACAATGATAGACTGATTGAAATAATCAATATTATTTTACATACTGATTTAAGTCAGATTTTTTTAGTTCAAGCAGATAAAATTGATACTTTAAAGAAACTTTTATTAACGATATGTGTATCAAAACCTCTTGAGTTATCAATAGATAAACTTGCTAATACCGTTGGGATATCTAAATCAACTTTGTATAAATACATAAATTACTTATCAGATGCTGAACTTCTTAGACATATTACTCATGAGGGTAAACGTTTTAATGCCATAAGAAAACCAGACAAATTATATCTGGCTAATACAAATTTATTTTCAGCACTTTGTTTGAACAGTGATATTGGTACTATTAGAGAAACTCTTTTTGCTGCCATGTTGTCCCCAAAGCATTCCCTTTATTATGTTCTCCATGGTGACTTTTTAATAGATGAAAAATATACAGTTGAAATTGGTGGTAAAAATAAGTCTTTTGAGCAGATAAAACATATTCCAGATGCATTTTTAGTGATTGATGATATTGAATATGGTTTTGGTAACAAAATTCCTCTTTGGATTTTTGGCTTCTTATACTAACTTTATGAATTAAATTTAATGTAATGACATAATAGGCAAAGACTCATTTGTTCTTTTTTGTATTGGTATTGAGATGCTTTTTTCCTTTGCTGCCAAAGGGCGTGGGTTGAGAGTTTTGGTTTTATTTGTTGTAATGGGTTCAGGCTTCATCAAATTAAGTTTTTCTTTATAAACTTTAATATTTGATTGATGAATACGGAGATCAGGGTGAAGTATGGTATATTTTATCAATAAATTTTTAATTATCTGTTCTTCTTGAGCAATCTTTGTCTTTAATTGCTTAGTCGTTAATGTTGATGTGTCAGTTGTTTGGTTTAGTTGAATATGATTTGAGGCTAGTAATACTTTTGGGAAAACAGATATTATGAATAGGATTAAAATAACATAGCAGTTTAAGCAAAGTTCACGTTTGAACATTGGAAATTCCTTTTGCTTTTGTTTCTACAATTTTATTTCTGTTATTTCTAAATCGAAGTTTGAACGAGAAATTTCTCCTGTTTGATTGTAATATTCGATGATACCTTCTGTCGTGACTAGCCAAACTTCTTTAGCACCTACCTCAAGATAAAGCATTATTTTTTCTTGCATTTCCTGTTTACTATTTGATGGAGAAATTACTTCTACACAGATTTCTGGTGCTTGTTGGTATGGCGTTTCTGTTCCATGAGTTTTATAAAAATTCTCAGAGCACCAAACAACATCAGCGACTTTTACACCTTTAGCTGTTTGTATTGAGCACTCTGGAAATACAACTCCGGACATTTGCCATAAGTTTTTTTGGATGTATCCTTGAATAATACCATGTTTATTTGAGGCAGGACTCATAACAATTTTTCCATATTCATTGAGTTCAATTTTATAGGGTAAATCTTGAAGGTTTGGATCGTCTATAACTTCCTGCCACTGCATCGAATCTCTCCATATCTGTAACTTAAATAAACCTTATTGCTTAAGTTAATTATAGTCTATGTGCTAGTTACATCAATTAAATTTTAATGTTTAAAGTTTATTCCTTGTTAACATCCACAGGCAATGTCTTTAATGTTCCATCATAGTTTGGTAAGCCTATTTCCGATCGTGATTCGAAAATTTGATTGTCGGACTGTTTGCTTATATGCGTGTTTAAACTGTTCATTCCAATAATCCAGTTATTATTCAGTGTTATTGTATTATTACTTTGATTATTAAATAAACGCCCGGTATTTGAATCCGATAACCAGCCTTTTTGTTTTTTATTATCAAAGATAAACCAGTTCTTTTCTAACAGGGTTTTAAATTCGCCGGGTAAAACTCTTTTGGGCTCAAGTGCAAGACCAATCATATCGTTATTTTCAGAGTTTGGCCCTTGTTGAATCACATTATTACGTAAAATTAAATTACCTGAACCATAGTTATCAATTGCTCTTGAATTTTTGCCATTGAGAGCCGCTAAAACACTATTTTCAATAAGCATAGTAGGTGCTGTTATTTTTAACGTGTGGCCAGATCCTTTGCCTGAAAGAATACGCGTTTTATTAATATGTATTGAGCCTTTTGCCGTACCTAAATACATACCATGAGCTAGACCACCATAACCATTTCTTTCAAACGTTGAATCAGTAACATATAAACTGCCTTGTTTGAAGTGGCCTAAAATACCATTTTGAGAGTCATGACAATAGATGTTTTTAATGGTTGTGTTTTTTGCATCTGGTCCCAGGCGGATACAGGCAGCATTGCCATCATTTGCATTTAGATCAGAAATTTGTAAGTTGTTAATGGTGACGTCATTTGATTCAATAATAATGGTTCCTTTGCCTTTACACACGGACCCATATAGATGTGGTTTGCTCATTTTATCACTGGATTCACCGATTATTGTTACTGGCCAGTTAATAACACCGCATAGTTTCCTTTTTTCTGCTGCAATATATACTTTTCCATAACTTTTTACAGATTGTAAGGCTTGATTGAGATCTGAAAATTGACAGCCTTTGCTGCAAACTCGGACACTTTCAAGAAGTTTTTTACCATTTGTCTTTCGTATTTTTGGTTTCGTTGCTATGTTTAGGGTTTTTAACTGGCTGATATCCGTTTCTATAGGGTTTAGGCGATTAGCTAAGAGTCGTTTGCAGTTATTGTTATTGACTTGAGTATAATCAATAGCGCCAATATTTGATTTGTTTTTTGTTCTGTTATTGCCACAAAAATCAGTCGTAACGGTTGTTGTTACAGCAGGGATATTTTGTTCTTTATTAATAAAGTTAGCACTTTTGGGTGATTGAAACCAGTCTTCTTCAAGCTCTGACAGTGAGAGGTTTTCTTGATTGTTTTCTTCAGTGATTTGGGCATTATCTCTGCTTTTAATTCTTCCATTTAAAATATTATTATTGATTTGTGCAGAAGACTCAGGAAAACGGACATCAATTCCTATGGTATTGAACAGTGTATTATTGGTAATCGTTGTTTTAGGAGCTTTATTAATATAAACGCCAACATCATTACAATTCATAATAATATTGTTACGAATGATGCCGTTTTTGTGTTCAAAATCACAGCTATTATTAGCACAAGAAGAATTTCCGGTACCTCCTCCACCAAGCGATAAGCCCACTTGCCGTGCTAAGCGTCCATCGAGATTTTTACTGCAAATCACTAAATTCTCTTCCATAACACCATTGGTACTTTCACCTTTTAAGAAGGCGCCATAAGAAATGTTATCTCCTGCTGCTTTAATAAAGTCACTTATTAAGTTTCCTTTTATTAGCCAACTATCACCACCAACAACATCGATAGGCGTTACTGGATTACTGGTTTTGCGTGGAGCACTAAAGGTAAAACTATTGTGTTCAATTAAGACCTTATTAGGCATATCTATTTGTTGATTATTGACTGGCAGGCCATTACCTTTTATTGCCGCATTAAAGTCTGAAATGATATTGTTACGAATAATCGTTGAGTCTGCTTTGCCAACAATATGAAATGCATGTTCGCATTGTGTATGACTGGTACAATTTCCTTGAATTATCAGGTTTTGAAAGCTCCAGAATGGGGCGTTTATATTAAAACCTTCAACCGTATTAAGTTTAAGGTAGACATCACCTAGTTTTTTTGCATAGACATGAATAGGTAGTTCTTTAGTTGCAATGGTATTGATTGGTATCCGTTTGATATCTAAGTAATAAATTCCCGGTTGTATTTCAATTGATTCTCCAGCCTTAACTGTTTTTAGAAGTCGTAAAATATCTTCCGGGGTATATGCCTTGTGTGTTGTGCTTGTTATGTGTTCCAGACTTTTTTGATAGCTAAGAGGTTTGCCTTGCTCGGAATATTCATTTTTGATTTTATTGTATTTAGAGTTTGCTCCTTGTCCTGTCCAGTCTAGAGTGGAAGGGAATTGAGCAACCCATTCTTCTTTTTTGGGTAAAGGGGCAATAAAATCAGCTAGTTTATATG
>JADGAU010000155.1 GCA_015231865.1 Gammaproteobacteria bacterium
AACTTCTGCACCATACAAATGATTGTCATCACTATTTAAGAAGGTATGCTGTTCATTTTGTGCATGAATTTGTTCATGATTATTAATTTGAAAGGCATTAAACTTAAAATAATTATCAATTTCCCATTTTTTTATATAAGAAAATTCAAATGAATCAACTGTTTCAACTTCCAGATCAGGATTTGAACGGTAAAAAGATTGATTTTGGACATACTGCTCACGCCAGCTCGGTTGTCTGAATGCATGGCTATAGATCAATTTAAAAATATTATCATCTTTATATCGATAGACCGTAGCAAATCGTGGTGTCAACTGTGATTCCATGCCATCATAGGAATGGTATTTTAAACCTAACTGAAGCGATAAGGCTTCGCTATAATTAAATAAGTTATCCAGATAAATTGAGTAACCATTGATTTTATCTATTTCCAATATCTCTTTGTATTCGAAGGTTTGCAGGTTATCTTGAGATTTACCAGACATATTACGGTCAACACGACTCTGCTTAGATAAAATACCAAAGGAGATCTTACTTCTTTCAAGTTCAGTTAACTTGAATTCTAGACGCTGTGTGTATGTTTTTTCTTTAAAATCGGTAATAAAATACCGTCCATTAGGGAGTTTATTTTTTCCATCGGGTATGACTTTATTTTGTACCACACGATTTTCATCATAATAATTTAGAGAAAAGTCAAGTTCTATACCGGGAAAAATTAAGTTTTTATATAAGAGTGCGACATAATTATTATCTATATGATAAAAGTCTGACTCATCTTCAGAAACAGTAAAGGACTGACTATAGTTAACTCCGGTTTGATTATTATAAAATCGGCTAATGAGTTTGAAGTCATTATAATTTACAGTTAAACCGGCCTGATAATTTTTCAAATGATGATCGGTATAGCCAGACTCGCCAAACTTGTCGACTCCTGCATACAGTTCTAGGTTGTGTTTTTGAAAAAAAGCATCACTATTTATTTGTATATTTTCATTATGATAGCTATAAATTCCGCCAAGTAATGTGTAATCATCAGAACCAGCAGCAGTGAATATTTGATTGATAACATTGCTTTTATCATCACGATTAGCTTTAGTAATAATATTGATTGAACCGGCATAACCATTGTCATCATTAAGCAATGATCCTGAGCCTCTTATCACTTCAATCCGATGAATAAGTTGAATAGGTATATCCAGAAATTGTGTATAACTGCCAAGCAATTGGTCATTAACACTAACACCATCAATAATTAGTTTAGACTGTCCAAACGTATAAGCATTTATGCCTCTAAAAACCGGAGTTAACTGACCAGATATCCCAACGCTCAAGTCAACACCAGGAATCAAGTTAAGCGCTTCACGTAAATTTAAAACGCCCAAACTTAATAATTCATCAGCATCAAGAGTCGATATGATATAGGGCATATAATCAACATTTTGCTTAATATTGGTTGCTAGTTCAGAATAAGTTTTTAAATCATCTGATAATTCTTCAAGGATATCATCTGAATTATCTAATGCATTAACCAATATTGGACTAACTAACCCAATGAGTAAAGTAATAAGTGTAATGTTCTTTTTCATCAATAATCGTACGGAATTTAATTCAAACGAAGCCCTAAATATTATTTCGATTAATTATAAAATAATTGATTAAAACTAGTTGATATTAATAAATTATACTAGATATTTATTATTAAAATGTATTTATTTTACATTAATTTTACATTTTTTTTAATAAATAAAATACTATGTTCCCTTTAATTGTTGATATATTAGCTTTTCCCTTCTTGATAAAGGGTCAGTAAAACGGATTGCATCCACGAAGGCAGAAAGAGAGTAGTTAAAATATTTTCCTATAATAGGCAATTATCAACTTAATAATAAGCTGTTGCTATCATCTTAATGCCAGCCACTAAAAGTACAATCGCTAATAGTTTTTTAATAGTGGGATTGCCAAATCTTTTGCTGCCATATTCTGCACCTATGAAACCACCAATTACAGCAGCTATAGCCCAGATTGGCAAAGCGTCTGGTAACTGAGGAGTTTTCGTTGCAAGAAAACCAAGAAGCCCTGCTATAGAATTTACCAAAATAAATGCAGCAGCAACACCTGACACTTGTTTAACATCTGCCCACCTTAGGAAAATTAACAATGGACTTAAAAATATCCCTCCCCCAACACCAGTTAAACCAGACATAAAACCAAGACCTGCACCATAAGTAACAATCCAAATTATTTTAGGTTTCTTTATTGCATAGTCTGAAACATTAGCATCTTTAATAAATCTCCATGCAGCATATATCAGAGCAACCCCAACAATTGGTTTGTAATAAATACTTGGCACATTTATATATCCTCCAACATATGCAAATGGCACAGAAGCTAATGCGAATGGCCAAAATATTTTCCATGAAAAGCAACCGGCACGGACATATTTTGTTGTCGATATGCTTGCCACAAGAATATTGAGCGCGAGAGCCGCGGGCTTCATTTCCATAGGAGCCAGACCAAACAAAGCCATTGCTGCTAAATATCCTGAGGCTCCAGCATGTCCCACTGAGGAGTATAAGAGGGCAGCAACAAAAATTAGTAAGGTAAGCGATATAACGACTTCTAGTTCCACGGATGTTCCTTCTTATCCTGACATCTTTACAAAGAGTCAAATCTTGCGCTTGTTTAATACGATTATGGTCATTTTTTTGACTAGAAGCAATACTGCTACCTCAGCTATGCTCAGCCATGAACATGTGCAACTGCCTACCAAAATGCTCTTCTGCTAGCCTTGATAATTAGATTACAACTTCCACTTCTTGATATAAAATGATGAAATACTTATTTCATTGGGTATAGATAGGCTTGATGAAATGGATTTAATTATTATATTAGCTTATTATGTTACAAAGTAGTTATCCTAATAAACAATATTCATGAGGTTTAATCATGCCAGACTTTGAAATTCATGGAAAAGGAATTAAAACGGGTAGGAATAGAAAGCGCACCTACACGGCTAAAACAATAGAAGAAGCCAAAGCATTGGCTTTAAAAGATGATACCGAAGTTATCGAAATCATTGAACTTTCTTCTACTGCTCCAGCAAAGAAAAAAAGTTCTCCTGTAAAGAAAGCTAAAACAACAGCCACAGCTAAGAAAACAGTTAAGAATAAAACTGTAAAAACAAAAGCAGCGCCTAAAAAAGCTACTGCAACAGCACCAAAAGCAACTGCAGCTAAAAGTGTTGTCAGCAGTAAAGTATTAGCAACAAAGGATTCTGGCACAAATAAAGCAGCAAGTAGTCAGCCTAAATATGTTACTATTGCGCGTTCAGAAACGGTTAATAGCCCTAGCTGGACTGCCCTGCCTAAATCTAAAAAAAGTCAATCAAGCAGTATCTTTAATTCTTCAAGTGTTTATTTGATATTGATGATAGCTTTCTTACTTTATATTATGTTTTATTATTTTAGCTGCTAATTTAAAGACACTAGAAGAGTTCTGTCTAAATTCTAGAAGAACTCTTAGTAGGAAATAGTGGTAATTAACAAATAAAAGCTATTTTGATTGAGCAAAAATTAGAATTTAGAGACTTCTTTATATCTCGATGACATCTAATTCGATATTGTATTCCCCATTAGATAAGCCTCTAATAATATAATAGTCTTCTTTTGCTGATAAATCGATTGGGTGAGTTGCTTCTATAGCCTCCTTATTTTTATCAGTCACTACCATTACTACCGGTTTTAATTTTTTCTTTGAATTAACCGAAAAAACAACCGCAACTTCACCTGTATTAAGTTCAACAATTGAGCCCGCTGGATAAACGCCAATGGTATGTATAAAAATATCAACTAAGTCAGGATTATAAAACTTCCCTCTTAATTGATAGATATCACTGATTGCCTGATGAGGGGAATGAGAACCTTTAGTATAAGAACGATAATGCGTCATGGCATCAAAACTATCAGCGAGTGCAGCAATTTTTCCATAGACAGGCATATCAGCATCTTTAAGTCCCATTGGATAACCTGAACCGTCATAACGCTCATGGTGTGTTGCTACCATACGCATCACATTATGTGGTATGTCTTTAGACTTAATTAATAGCGAAACGGATTGATCAACATGAGCACGAAACATTTCAATTTCTTTCGGTGTCAAAGGACTTGATTTATTTATGATGGTAGCCGGTATTTTAGTTTTACCAACATCAAGCAATAGACCGCCCATTGTTAGTTCTTCAATCTGATATTTTTCAAACCCCAGACTTCTGCCTATTTGCGCACACCAGATGGAAGTGCCTAAAGCACGATTGTAGCTAGACTTATTACTTTCTTTAAGTTCTAAAACCAACCTTAAAGCATCCGGATGTCTAATAACACTATCAACCGCTGAAACCGCAACATCATGAACCGTATCAATATCAACCTTGTCTTGAAATTGAAGTGACTTTAATGCGCTATTAATTTGATTTTGCATCGACCTATACAAGTCTTTAGCAACTGTAAGCTCATTACTTAAGGAACTTGAAACCGGATATGTTTCTTTACGTAATACCGAAAATTCATTTTTACCTAAATCAATTGTCTCATTTTGATTATTAGTTTCATTTTCATCAATAACCCAATACATTGGACTAGGCGAACGGCCTTTATTCGTATCAACATAAACGTATTCACAGTGTTTACGAATCAGATCTATATCATCATTATTACTTATCACCATTCCTTCTAATGAAATGGGGACATCCATCCAGGAACGATCAATTTTAGAGACATACATGCCTACAAGAAGACCATCGATTTTGATTTTAACTTCTGAACTCATCTAAACATTATAATTGATTTAAAGAATAAATAGGACATAAAAATTAATTATTATCACAGATATATACACGTATGCCTGATATATTTCATAATATTTAACTGCCGTAAAATATTTAATGAAATTAATAGATTTTTATTGTAAAATCTGAGAGATAGATTAAGTTTTCTTCCTTTTCCGTTTAATTTTTATAGATTATCAAAAAATAGCATTAATCAAATGAGTTTTGAATCAAGCATATTAATAGTTGATGACAGTAGAATTAATTATACCCTGCTGAAATCTATATTTAAAAATGACTACCAGACCTATATTGCTGACAATGGAGAAACTGCTCTGGAGCTTGCTAACAAGCATACACCTGACATTATCCTACTAGATATTATTTTACCTGATATTAACGGCTATGAAGTCTGTGAACGTTTAAAGAAAAACCCTGCAACAAAAGATATTCCGATAATTTTTATTACTGCAAATGTTGATGCTAAAGACGAGAAAAAAGGTTTTGAATTCGGTGCCGTTGATTACATAGTAAAGCCATTTAATGTGCCTGTTGTGCTGGCACGAGTAAAAATGCACTTACAACTTAAAATAGCGCAAACTCAGCTTCAAAATCAAAACTTTTTATTAGAATTAAAAGTAACTGAACGGACACTAGAATTACAAGCTAATCAGGATGTCACTATTATGTCCTTAGCAACACTGGCTGAAATTCGTGACAATGAAACGGGTAATCATATAAGAAGAACTCAAAATTATGTAAAACTACTGGCTCAAACACTGAAGGATAGAGATGTTTATCCTGATTTTTTTGACCATGGCGTTATTGAACAACTATATAAATCTGCTCCACTTCATGACATTGGTAAAGTTGGCATTCCCGATGCTATTTTATTAAAACCTGGAAAGTTGGATAATGATGAGTTTATCATCATGAAAAAACATGCTCTGCTGGGCGAAGAGGCTTTAACCCTTTCTGAAAAACAACTGGGACAACAAGGTAATTCCTATTTGTCATTTGCCAGAGAAATTGCTGGTAGCCATCATGAGAAATGGGATGGTAGCGGCTATCCCAGAAATTTAAAAGGTGAAGAAATTCCTCTTTCTGCCAGACTAATGGCTGTTGCTGATGTTTATGATGCGCTTATTTCTAAGCGCGTTTATAAACCTGCTTATAGTCATGAAAAAGCTTATGAAATTATAATAAATGGCAGTGGCACTCATTTTGATCCAATCATTATTGATATTTTTAAATCTATCCATCAAGACTTTAATGATATAGCCCAACGTTTTACCGAAGTACAGGAAATTGAAGATTTTGAAAATTACCGGTAACTAGAAAGCTCCTGGAAAGTTTACCCATCTAACAATAAATACGCCTAATTACTTACTAATTGACTAGTTTGCTCAATTCTCGATCAAGTAATTCAGGTTGACCAATATTTACTTCAACTAGTCTTTTTAAGTGAGTCATGCTATCTAAGTCAATATGATTACAGAGAATACCAATTTTATTTGAGTTTTTGTGTGCAACCACTCCCTTCATTTCTATTTTGATGGCGTGATCTTCACTTAAAAATATAATCAATTTACATGGTGTATCGTTTTTTGGTGTAGCGCCTGTGCAATTGTGTAATAAAGCTCCTTTAAGTGATATATCAACTAATTCACAATCAAGTCTTGAATCGTCAAATTCAAACTTAACTAAACAATCAAAATGAATTCTTCCAAAATTTCTTGATTCATGATCCATCGCAATATTAAACCTCGTATCTTTAATTATATATTCTAAAATCCAGTAATACCTTGTTTTTAAATAAGGCTATTCAGATTTAACAATGATAAATCTGATAGGTATTTCGTCCTAGAGCTTTTGAGCAGAAAAGTGGCTATATCGTTAATTTTATCCCCTTAAATAACCTGGATGA
>JADGAU010000156.1 GCA_015231865.1 Gammaproteobacteria bacterium
AAAAAGTTTATTGGTGCAGAAGCGCTATTAAGATGGCAACATCATGAAAAAGGCTTTATATCTCCAGAAGAGTTTATACCTTTAGCTGAACATCATGGCCAAATAATAGATATTGGTAAATTTGTTACTGCCTCTATTGGCCAACATTTACCATCACTTTTAGAAAAATTTGGTAATGATTTTCTTTTAGCTATGAACGTATCTATGAAGGAGTTTGCTTCAGAAACCTATGTGGAACAACTTGTCAGCACCGTAAGAAATTTTAATCTCCTCCCTAATAATATTGAGCTTGAGATTACAGAAACATCCATCATGAATGAAAATGCCGATGCGGTACAAAAAATGAAAAGTCTGCGAGAACATGGGTTTAATATTGCTCTGGATGATTTTGGTACGGGGTACTCTTCGCTGGCCTATTTAAAAAAGTTTCCTGTTAATAAAATTAAAATTGATCGTTCATTTGTTCTTGATATTGTCGATGATCATGATGATAATGATATGGTTAAAGCAATCATCGATATTGCTAATATTTTCAAACTGCAGGTGCAAGCTGAAGGAGTGGAAACTGTTGAACAATTAAACTTATTAAAAGAACATGGTGCTCATATTGCCCAAGGGTATTATTTTTCAAAGCCCTTGCCTCTTAAAGAGATTCTTGCAAATGATTGGCAAATAAAAAAACACAATGAAAAATAAATTTAGACATGTAGATCAGGCTTTTAAAAATTTAAAGCGATATGAGCAAGAGATTGTTATTGACACTTACGATACATTGCTAGAATCGAATAAAGCTTTGATCAAAGAAACGATTTTATTGCTCGGCAGTAATGAAATTCATCACCTCATAAAGTATCATTATAAAATTATTCTTAATAGCTTCTTTTTTAATGATATTAAGTTATTAAAAACATATCATGAATGGCTTTATAGAGTTTATTATTATAAACAAGTGGATCTTGATTTTTTTTATTATCTAAATGAACAGATCAACTATATTGCAAATCAATATATTAATAAAACTATTGCAATTCGAATTGATGAATATTTCCAAACGATACTACAATATCATCACACGCTAAAATCATCGCCATTTTATAAAAGAGTTTTACAATCTCATCATGATGAAGCGGTAAAGTATGCAAAATTATTAATGGCGGCAGAAACCGATAAAGCCTATCAATTAGCTCAATCAAAATCACCACAACTTGAAGAATTTATCTACTTTTATAATGAAATTATCAGTAATGCGATGAAATATATTGGATATGGTTGGGAGATTGGTCAAATTAGTGTGGCTAAAGAGCATATAGCCAGTCAAACCCTACAAGATATTATACCAAAACTTCTCGAAAACTATCCTGAACAGCCTGCTAATCAACAGCACCTGCTATTTTGTTCTGCTCCTAATGAGTTACATGGGCTAGGATCAAATGTTGCAGCAAAAACCTTTAAAAAACTGGGCTATCGAGTCACAAATTTAGGTAAAAAATTACCGGCTAAAGAAATTTTTGATACCGTTATTGAATTACAGCCAGATATTCTCTTTTTAAGTGCAACGCTTCCAGGTAGTATGCTGGATGTCGCTTATATTATTGATGAAACTAATCATCATAAAGATAAAATATCTAAGGATATGAAAATTGGAATAGCCGGAAGTGCCTTTGAAAATATATCGCTTCCAGCGACTACATTGCATGCTGACTTCTATATGGATAAATTGAAAATAGATTTTATTGCTTAAGGTTGATGTTCAAGGTTAATTAATGATAGTTTTGCGAAAGCAAAGAGTCTCTAAAGCCATATAAAATGTCTTTAATATTATTAGAAATAGCACTATCAGAAACTCGAAATGTTGATAATGCTTTTTCTGATAATTCTGCTGTTTCTATAGAGCTTAGTGATTCATTTAATTCATTTGAATTAAATAGTGAAAACCCCATTGACCAGTTTTCAAAGTCTTTTTTCTTAATGGTGTTTTCCTCTATAACAATAATATTTTGATGTCGTTCATCTTTGAGAATGCGAATAAAAATATTGTCTATTTCTGTTTCATCACCTTCTAATACTTGTAGAAATTTTCCTGTTCCATAGAGCAAAATACCGGATACTCCAAGTTCTGTATTCTGTTTTTGGCAACTTTCGACTAATTGTGGCAGGTATTTCTCATTGAAAGAAGGTGAAGCGTCACTAGTATAGATAATTCTTTTAATTGTTATAGCCTCTGCATATAAAATATAAGAGCATCCTAATTTATCATTGATTATTTTGCAATAGCCCATCAATAATATAAACAGAAAAGCTTTAAATTTCTCTGTTCAATTTTTTAAATTCATTCCTCGATATTTTCCTTATTTATTGATGCTTGCCAATTTTCAATCCAGGTTAAGACATCATTTTGAGCTAATGGTTTGGCAATAAAGTAACCTTGCGCATAGTTACTTCCCAAATCTTTAACAACCTGTAAATCTTCTTCAGTTTCAACACCTTCTGATACGATGGACATACTGAGCTTGGTTGCCAAATCAATACTGGAAGACAAAATCGCATAAGATTCTTTATTGTTAGCAGAATTTGCTACATAAGAGCGGTCAAGTTTAATTTCATTGAAAGGTAATTTTTGTAATTGTTCAATAGTCGAATATCCGGTCCCATAATCATCAATTGATAATTGAAAGCCTTTTAATCTTAAACGAGATAAGACTTCAATAATAATATGTTGATCTTCAACAATGCCGCTTTCCGTTACTTCAATAATAACTTTATCGCAACTGACACCAGCTTGCTGGCACATTTTTTCCAGTTTTTCGGGTAATTCCGTTCTGGCAATCGAATACATCGAGAAATTGACGGCAATAGACAAATCATGACCTGCTTGTAACCAGCTTGAAAGTTGCTTGACTGCAATCTCAAAAATGATGTCTGTAATGGGATCAATTAAGTTGTTGTCTTCCGCTACTTGAATAAAATACACCGGAGGAAAAATTGAACCATCATCATTTTTCCATCTAGCCAAAGCTTCAAATGATTTAACGTGCATATTTTTTAATTCAATTTTTGGCTGAAAATAGGCCGTTAATTCATTGTTTTGTAATCCCTGTCGAATTTTTTCGACCGAAAAGGATTCAATTTTTGCTCGTGTTTGCTTTTTCTTTTCTGGCTGATTTATATCGATTTTATTGATTAAGGTTGATATCTGTTCACGAGTAAAAGGTTTAGATAAACTACCTAATAGGTTTAATTGTATGCTATGAGCTAAATTTTCTACGGCATTGAGAATCTTTTTATCCTCGCCGCTCATGAGAATAATATTACCATGATAGTCCATGGTTGATAAGAGTCGGATAAAAGAAATACCATCAAGTTCAGGCATGTTTAAATCACAAATAATAATATTATAGTGTTCGCATTGCTGATTAATTAAGTCAAGCGCTTTATTAGCATTCGTTACAAAGCTTGCGTTGACTATGCTTAGTTCGCTAAGACTAACTTTGATTTGCTTTAGAAAAAAGTCATCATCATCAATTACCAAAACATTGAGCTGACTATTTTTATTGTGGCTGTCATCACGCTTGTTAGCGTTTATCTGGTCGGAGAAATTATTGTCATAATAGTGGGAAATAGCGGTATGAGTGTTTTGAAATTTTGGTCTCATTTGCGCTGAAAAGACCGTTTGTATTTGAATCGAATCTTTCTCTTTAGCAAATTGTTCGAGTTTCACTAATACTTGATACAATTGTTCAGCACCAACTGCTTTAGATGAAGATTTTAACTTGTGTGATATCGCTGCTATTTGTTCATAATCCCCGGTCTGAATAACCAGTTCTAATTCGCGCATACTGTCTTTGCTGTTGGCCAAATAAATAGAAAGGAGTTTTTCCTGACCGGATAAGTCATTGCCAACAAATTGTTTGAGCGCCTCTTGATCAAATATTGGCGCCTCAGGGACTTCATTATTATCATTATCGTTTATCGCCGGATTGTCATCACTATCATTCTCTATGGTCAAACCTAAGTTTTGAAGGTTTGATTGTGATAGGAACTGGCTTAGAGCATCGATACTGACGGGTTTAGTAATATAGTCATTGAAGCCAAGTTTAATACATTTCTCTTTTTCTCCTGACATAGCATTCGCTGAAACAGCAATCATGGGTAATTGGCTAAACTCTCGTACCAGACGAATCATTTCATAGCCGTCCATGACAGGCATACTAATATCGGATAAAATTAAATCAAAATTCCCCTGTTTAATTTTATCTAAACCTTCCTGGCCATCTTTGGCAACATCAAAAAGAATTTCAAGCTGTTCGAGTTGTTGTCCCAGTAGTATTTGATTAAACTCATTGTCTTCTACGATCAATGCTTTAATTTTCGATGAATACTTAGGTATTTGATTCTGATTTTCGACTGTAGCAGTAGACTCAGATAAGTCAGGGGTTAGTAATTCCTGTTTTTCTTCTACACAGGGTATATCTAACCAAAAATGACTGCCAATACCATAAGTGCTTTCAAAATTTAGATCTCCTGCCATTGCTTTAGCCAGAGATTTAGCAACAACCAAACCAATTCCAGTACCTTCTTCTTTCGTTTTATGTTCATTAATACGCTGAAAAGGCTCAAAAATAAGATGTTTATTTTTATCATCAATGCCAATACCATTATCAATAATACTTATTCTGAGCATCGTCTTATCTAATAACCGGCATTGCATTTTAATATTGCCATTGTCAGAATTATATTTGATAGCATTACTGATGAGGTTAATTAATATTTGTTTTAAACGAGTATAATCCGCTTTGATTTTATAATCACAAGCAGATAATTGAAGTTGGATATTCTTTTCAGTGATTAAAGGGCTGATTAATGTTTGAATATCTTCTATCAGATCGTTAAAGGCAATTTCTGTTAGATTTAAGCTGACTTTTCCAGATTCAATTTTGGCTAAATCCAGAACTTCATTGATCAGTTCTAATAAGTGTTTTCCCGCTTTATAGACCATCTCCATATTCGTTCTATGCTGTTCACTAAGATGCTTATCACTATAAGCGAGTTGAGAAAAGCCCAAAATGGCATTTAAGGGTGTACGTAATTCATGTGACATTGATGCTAAAAAATCACTCTTAGATTTATTGGCATTTTCTGCATATTCCTTAGCCTTAATTAATTCTAATTGGTTAGATTTTTCATGTTCTTTTAACAAATGATATTGAATCATAGAGCGATAAGTAGCGTTAAATGTTTGTAATGATCGAGAAAGTTTGGGATCATATTGAGTATGATTGCTTGCTAATAAATAGAAACCGATGGTACTCTCTTCATGTTTAACAGGGGAGCAAATGATGTGCTCATAATCATTCAGTATCGATAACTGCGGTGGAATCGATGATTTCATAAACAAATCGTAACTGGTACAAAAAACGGTTTTTTCTAATTGGATAATTTCATCAAATATCGTGATTTGTTCTTTGTCATAAGTGCCCGAGATTGGGTAAGATGTAAAATGGCCACGGTTATTTTTATAAATACACGCGTGCATAATGATATGATCAATGGTTTGTAAAGAAGGGTAACTTTCTTTCTCATAGATGATTTCGCCAATAAAACCAAATTCACTCTCGGAAATAGAGATTAATTCGGTCAGCATTTTTTCCGATGTTTTTGCTAAATTAACGTTGCTGATAAATTCCAGCGTTAAATCCCGTAAACTATCCATTAATAAGTTTTGCTGGGTAATTTGATGTTCGTATTGTTTTCTGGTTTGTATATCTCTAATAATCTCAAGAAATCTTGATTCTCCTGATTCGGCCTGAATATATTGTAAACTGACTTCAACAGCAAGTTGCTCGCCATTTTTATTTAACAGCATGGTCTCGAAGGTATGGCTTTTATCATTAAGGTTTTTTAAAGACTTTAAAATCTCTGAATATTCTATGCAGCTTAATAAGGGTTTTAGATCATGAGGCTTCATTTCATAAAGTTCTTGTTCAGAAAAACCAGTTAAATTGACTGAGCCTTTATTGGTATAAAAACAGCTAAAATCATCGGTTCTGTACATAAAGATTGAATCGACGGTCTCATCTAGAGTTTCTTTGTATTGATTCAATAAAAGCGTTGCTGTTTTATGTTCATTAATATCCTGAACAATACCGAACATTTTTATTGCTTTACCTTGCTCATCTCTAACAACATCGCCACGTTCTGATAACCAGCGTACCGTTCCATCCGGCCAGACACAACGATGATGAACCCGATATTCCTGCTGATGATTTAAGCAGTTATCAATAGATTGCTGAACCAGGTTCCGGTCATCGGGGTGAATCGCATTGACAAAATTTTCAAATGAAACTTTTAAAGTTCCTTTTTGATGACCAAAGATAGGTTCAACTTGCTCTGACCAGAAGAGTTCACCACTATCAATATGCCATTCCCAACTACCAATATTGGATAATTCCTGACTCATTCTTAAGCGATACTCACTATCGATTAAGTCATTTTTTACTTTTATAACTTGGGTAACATTAATAAAAATTAAAATATAACCACTATGCTGTTGTTCACTATTTATTTGAGGAATAATATCTAAGGTATAATCAGCAGGTAATTGATTGTTATCTTCTGTGCGTATTGTTATTCCATGTTTTACTTGTTTGTCCTTTTCGATAATATCCAGTTCTTTATCGATTTTATCTGAAACTTCAATAGCAAAATAATCGGTTAATTTTGAGCCGTTAATTCTTTGTTTCGGCG
>JADGAU010000157.1 GCA_015231865.1 Gammaproteobacteria bacterium
AGAGTTGTTATTGTTGATTCTATTGCTGTTGATAACTGTGAGCTAGATGTTAATAACGTGGGTATGTTATTAATGTGTTCTGAAGTATGAAGAAGGTCTGGGTTATCAATAGTGAAAAAACTTCTAAAAGTTGACCCAGAGTTGACCGAAGCTGAACACCAGATAACAAGAAGGAAGGGATTTAAAGGTAAGTAACTGATTATATTGGTAGGCGCAATTGAATTCGAATCAACGACCCCCACCATGTCAAGGTGGTGCTCTAACCAACTGAGCTATGCGCCTATAAAGAAGTCCGTATGTTAACGATTTTTAACTAATAATTCAATAAAAAATATCTATTTTATTTGCTTTAAAAGATATTTAGCTTGTTTTGCTTCACTTGACTTTGGATATTGTTGAATAAGCTGATTAGCAATATCTTTAGCTTTTTTTCTATTCTTCAATTCATAATAGCAATAAGCAATCTTTAATTTTGATTCTTTATATTTTCCAGAACTTGTCTTAATTTTTTGATAATTTTGAATTGCATTGGTAAAGTTTCTTTGTATGTAATTGGTTTCTGCTAACCAGTATTGTGCAATATCCGTATATATATTATTTGGATAACGATTTAGAAATTCTGTAAACGATTGTTCAGCTTTTGCGTACTTAGAAGATTTTAGCTCATTGAAGGCTTTTTTATAAGTTTGCTGAATATTAAATAATTGCTCTTCTTCTTCAATTTTTGATAATTGCGTTGTATCTAAGGTTTGTTCCTCTCTTGTATCTACCACATGTTCAGATAAAGCTTGTTTATTCTCATTCGTGTCAATTCCTGAATTATCAGTTTCTCTATTCCTGTTTGTTGGCAGTGGTGGCAATATTTTAGGAATACTTTTTGTGATAGTTTCAGCATTATCAACACTAGGTAGTTTTATTTTAGAATTATTTGTCTCTCCTGAACCCGGCTTCTCAATTCCCGAAATTCTACTATCTAAATCATTAAATAAGGAATCGAAACGTTTTTTCATTTTTTCATTTTGATACGACTGCTCTTCCAATAATGAACGTAATTGTTGATTTTCTTTTTGTAATTGATTTAGACGCACAAGTAAACTGGATTTCATTTGCTGTTCCAGCATCCTTTCAATGCGCTCAACTCGGAGTTTTAAGTTTTTATCATTAGCCTGCACTGTGGAGGTAATGATAAAAATAGCAAATATTGAGGTATTAATAAGTTTTAGTTTTGTAAAAAACATCAATGTACACTTTTAAAATTTTATGCCAGAAACAGAAAAGCACCAGACCAACTTCAATCAGCCTGATGCTCTTTATATTATAAACAATTACTTAGTTGTATAAACCATTTCAACTCGGCGATTTAACTGCCATGCAGTTTCGTTATGCTCAGGAGCAACAGGTTGCTCTTCGCCAAAACTGATTACTTCAAGTTGACTTGCGTTAACACCTTGAGAGGTTAAAAAGCCAAATACTGATTTTGAACGGCCTTCACCTAAGGCTAAGTTATACTCACGAGTACCACGTTCATCAGTATGTCCTTCTAAAACAACACTAACACTTGGGTTTAACGTTAAGAAACGTGCATGTTCAATTAAAGTTTCACTGCTTTCTGGAGTCAATTCAGTACTATCGAAAGCGAAATAAATTGTTCTAACACTTAATGGACTATTCGGATCATCTAGAGCTTGCATACTATATTTAGCATCTTCACTCATCGCATTACCATTAGCTTCATCAGTATCCATACCACGCGTAGAAGCGCCATCATCCATCATATTGCTTGTTGATGTTTTTACATCAGTACCACCTTCTGAAATAGTTGCATTAGAACCGTCATCCATAGAAGCACAGCCCGTTAACACAGCAAATGCACCAACAAGAAGAAGCTTAAACATATTATTCACCCTTAACTTAAATTAATTTAAAAAATCAGATCTGGCGCTATTATCACTCATTGTCCACTAATAACGCAAGGAGAAAGGTTAATTTATAATGTTTTATTTAAATCCCGACCACGAAGGTTCACGTACATCACCATAACTAACCCGTAACCTATGTGGAGACATACCTGAATTGACTGGCACTACTTCTAATACCCCTTTCCCTCTTAGTTCAGTTGCATAAATAACAGACATTCCATTTGGAGAGAAACTGGGAGATTCGTCTAATCTTGATTGCGTTAATATGCTAACACTACCCGTCTTTCTATCCATCAATGCAACTCTAAAAGAGCCATTTTCTATCGTGATATAAGTAAGAAACTGACCATCAGGAGAATAATCAACTCTAGTATTATATTTCCCCTCAAAAGTAATTCTCTTTGGAGAGCCATTTTTTCCTTTTGGACCAATAGCAACTTCATAAATTTGTGGTTTGCCGCCTCGATCAGAAGTGAAGCCCAATGATGTACCATCTGGTGACCATGCCGGTTCTGTATCGATAGCATAATGCTTTGTAATTCGTTGTAAAACACCACTATCAAGATATAAAATATAAACTTCGGCATTACCGTCTTTAGATAAAGAAACCGCCAGTTTTTTGCCATCAGGTGACCATCTTGGCGCACTATTGATACCTCTAAATGACGACACCAATTTACGCTGACCAGTTCTAAGTTCTTGAATATATATCGTCGAACGTCCCTTTTCAAAAGAAACATAGGCTAATCGTTTACCATTTGGCGACCAGGAAGGTGACATAATAGGACGTCCAGAACGTAAAACAACCTGTTCATTAAAGCCATCAGATTCAGAAACCATCAAGCTATATATTTTTTTCTTTTTATTTTTTAAGCTATTCTTGGCAACAATATAGGTTAATCTTGTATCAAAGTCACCACGAACACCGGTTAATTTTTCATAGATTTTATCGGTGATTTTATGGGCAACACTTCTTAAATTTTTAAATTTAGCTTTGTACATATAAGCGAGTATTTGTTGTTTTGTATAAACATCAAACAACTTAAACGTTACCTGAAATCTCTGGCTGGTTAATTGTTTTATTTCTCCTACAACCATGTTTTCTACACCAGCGCCTTTCCACCGTTGAAACTTAACTATGTCGTCAATTCCTGGTTTTTCAGGTAATTCATTGGTTGCTAAAGGATTAAACTGACCTGTTCTTCTTAAGTTTGCTTTAATAATGGAAGCAATGTCAGGCGTTCTTATTGATTTTACAGCGGGATTGTCTGCAGTTATTTCTTTAAATGGCACTATCGCAATCGGTAAAGAACCTTCAACCCCATCAGTAATATCTATCACCAACCCCGCATAAGCTTGGGGGCTAAACAGCATAATTAAAATCAATAGTAAGTAAAACTTCTGTATCATTAGCGGTAAGTAATTTGTTAGTTTATCTTGGTTCATAATTAAGTGTTAAATCTCTAAAATCATTTTCAAATATTTTTCTATCTGCAGGTACAGGTAGTGGCGAAGCTCCTGACACTGCCTTTTCAGCAGCACGATCAAAAGCAAAATCACCACTACTTTTTATGACTTTCACTGTAATAACTTCCCCATCTGCAGTCATTCTAATACGTAAAGTACACTTTAATTTTGCCGACATATTAGCAGGTCTTCGCCAATATCGTTGTATTTTATTTTGTATCATTATAGCATAACGATTAACGATTCCTTTCCTTCGGCGCTGTTCTTCTGAGGCCATTCTTTCAGCTTCTGCTTCCATAGCTGCTTGACGAGCCTGCTCATCAGCTTTTCGGCGTTGTTCGAGTTCTTTTTGTCGCTCTGCTTCTTGCCGTCTTTTTTCAGCTTCTTGTCGTTTCTTCTCAGCTTCTTCTCGTTTCTTTTCAGCTTCTTGACGTTTTTTTTCTTCTAAAGCTTTACGCTCTTGTTCTCTTTTTATCTGTTCGTCACGATGTTTTTGTTCTTCAATTCGTTTTTTCTCTATCTCTTTTTGCTTTTTTTGCTCTAGAGCTTTGCGCTTAATTTCTGCAGCCTTACGTTTTTTATCTGCCTCAATTTTAGCCTGTTTCTTTTTCTCTTCCGCTTTTTTTCGTTTAATTTCAGCCTGTTTTTTTATCTCTTGCTGACGTGTTATTTCCTTTGCTCTTCGTTCATTTTCAAGACGTTTTTTTTCTGCTACTCTTCTGGCAATTTCTTTTTTTCTTTTCTCTTTCTTTATTTGTTCTTTCTTTCGTTTTAATTCTTCTATTTTCTTTTGTTCACGTTTTTTTTCAGCTTCAATTTTTTGTTTTTGCTTTTCAAGAAAACTACTATCAATGGCCTTAACATCAATAACATCACCTTGCTTTAAGACTATTTTTTTTGACTTCTGTTCTGTTGGCAGAAAATTTATAAAAATAACCGATAAAACAGCAATATGAAATATTACCGCTAAAACAAATGAAGAAGTATATTGCCCCGCCTGCTTACGCATCATTATTACTGTTCCAAGGGCTTGGTCATCAATCCAACATTAGGAACGCCTGATTCATTCAATAAAACAAGTAATTTAACGACTTCTTTATACTCACTTAATTCATCGCCAGCCACTAAAACGGTGGTCTTTGGTTTCTGCTTTATATAAATTGAAACTTGTTGTACCAAGCTTTGTTCAGTTACTTTTTCTTCTTTAGCTTCACCTAGCGTTAAATATAGATCACCTTTTTTATCAACTTTAGCAATAATTGTATCAGATGGTTCTAATTCCAGTATATCTGACTTTTGTTGTGGTAAAGCAACTTTGACACCCTGGGTCAATAAAGGAGTGGAAATCATAAAAATAACCAGTAATACCAGCATTACATCGATATAGGGAACAACATTAATTTCTGCAACTGGGCGTCTTTTAATTCTTTTAGCCATAGTGATTACTCTTTAGACTGTTGCGCATGAACCTGTCTATTTAGGAGATTAGAAAATTCTTCCATAAATATTTCATAACGACTTTCCAATCGTTCAACACTATACATGTAGCGATTATAGGCAACAACGGCAGGAATCGCAGCAAACA
Source organism: Gammaproteobacteria bacterium (assembly GCA_015231865.1). Lineage (GTDB taxonomy): Bacteria > Pseudomonadota > Gammaproteobacteria > GRL18 > GRL18 > JADGAU01. The sequence continues at coordinate 4,972 of JADGAU010000157.1, forward strand.
AGCCCATGGCGGTAGCAATTAATGCTTCAGCAATTCCCGGGGCTACCATGGACATTGATGCTTGCTGTACCTGTCCTAAAGCCCTAAATGAGTTCATAATTCCCCAGACTGTTCCAAATAAACCAACATATGGGCTAGTTGAACCGACAGTTGCAAAGACAGCCAAACCAGATTCCAAATTCTCAACTTCTTTTGATAAACTGATTCTCATGGCTCTTTGTGCACCTTCTAAAACAGCATCAGGAACCATGCCTGCCTGATTATGCAGCTTTGCATATTCTTTAAAACCAGCCTCAAAAATACTTTCAATACCATGAGTCCTATTTCTTTGTGATGACACAGATTTATATAGATCAACTAAATCAACGCCAGACCAAAACCGTCTTTCGAAAACTTCGGCGTCTTGTTTCATTTGCTTCATCGAGCGCCATTTATAAAAGATTAGCGTCCAAACAATAATTGAAGCAATCAACAAACCCAACATAACCAATTGAACCAAAGTACTAGCATTCGTAATTAGTGCTAAAATTGACATATCTGTATTATGCATAAAAAACCTTAATTAATTTGAATCTGTAGAAGCTGAAAAAATTTGATAAATTTCAGCCGGTATTAATATCGCTTTTTTAGTTTCACCCTGAGCATTAATTGCTGCAATTTTGACTGTTGCATCGATTAAAAGTTCACTTGAATCATTCATTTTACGAACAATTTGCTGTTGAAAAAGAATACTTGCTTTACCTAATTTAATAATGCTCGATTCAACCACAAGAGCTTCATTAAATAATGCTGGTTTTAAATAGTCAATAGTCAGTGAGCGAACGGCAAAAATTAATTGATGCTTTAGTATCAACTGGTCTTGCTCTAATTCGAGACTACGCAACCATTCTGTTCGTGCTCTTTCCATAAAGGCAAGATATGAAGCATGATAAACAACACCACCGGCATCAGTATCTTCATAATAAACACGAATAGGCCAGGAAAACATAAATAAATCCTATTAAATTTAAGGGTTACCTGCTATACCTAAATGCTGGTAAGCTAAATCTGTGGCCATTCTACCCCGTGGGGTTCGAATAATATAGCCTTGTTGAATAAGAAAAGGCTCAATGACATCTTCTATGGTACCTTTTTCTTCGCTTAACGCCGTGGCCAAGTTTTCAACTCCTACAGGACCACCAGAGAATTTCTCAATAATGGCTGAAAGTAGTTTCCTATCCATGGCATCAAATCCCTGTAAATCAATATCCAGCATTTTCAGAGCCCTATCAGCCATATCACGATTGACGATTTTATTGCCCTTAATTTGAGCATAATCTCTCACTCGTCTTAGTAAGCGGTTTGCAATTCTTGGCGTACCACGTGAACGTTTGGCTACTTCCAAAGCACCGACTTCGTCAATTTCTACCCCCATAATATGAGCAGAACGTGACACAATATGGGTTAAATCAGTATGATTATAAAACTCAAGTCGCTGGACTATACCAAATCGATCTCTAAGTGGAGATGTTAATAAGCCCGCTCTAGTC
>JADGAU010000158.1 GCA_015231865.1 Gammaproteobacteria bacterium
TTCATGCTATCTGCGTTACTTTTTTCTACCAATGGAATGCATTGATACGTAAAAAGTGCCTTGATATCATAAAAATTGTCTAAAAATCAGTCTAACATCTGAAAGATCAACAGGCCCTAAAGCTAATGCAAGAAAAATATGAATGGATAACCTTATAAAATTCACAGTTGTTAGAGTTTAAAATTTATGAGAATATGTTTTTAATTGTTAATAGATAAGAGGTTTAATGATGGACTTAAAATGGACTGATACATTAGATATAGCAATAGAACTTGATGAAAATTACCCTGATGAAGATCCGCAATATATTCGTTTTACGGATTTAATGGATAAAGTACTATCACTAGATAATTTCAATGATGATAAAGCTCATTGTGGTGAAAAAATTCTTGAAGCTATCCAAATGGCCTGGATAGATGAAAAGGATTAGATTGTAATGACTTAAACTTGTTTTGAGATTTTAAGTAGATTTGTTTACGCTTAATTTGATAGTTGCAGCAATAAACTGACACTCCAGTTATTAAAATTTCTAAAACTCATTTGTCGCTTATGGTCTAGAAAGCTACCCTTGGCTGGACATGAATTTTCTGTGTGGATTTTGTTAAATTAAATAAACAGTATCTTTGATCAGTTGTTGTTGATAATGTTTTAGAATTTTTAATAAAATTCAATTCTATTTCTACCATTATTTTTAGCCTTATAGAGCGCTTTATCTGCACGTTTAATGACATCATGAATGTCTACATCTTCCTCTATGACTTCAGAAACACCAGCACTAATCGTATAGGATACTTCTTTAATATTGGATCTGCTGATTTTATTCCTAATATTTTCAGTAGCTAATAAGGCTCCTTTCGAGTTTGTAGTTGGAAAAACAATAAGAAATTCTTCACCACCAAAGCGGGATAAAATATCAGCACTTCTTAAGTTTTTGGAAACTTCTTTTACAAGATGCTGAATAACCTTATCTCCAATATCATGACCGAAGGTGTCATTAATATTTTTAAATTTATCAATATCTATCATAGCGACACTAAGACTGCTTTTTTCTCTTTTCGATATTTCCATAATTTGGTTTGCTATATTAAATAAATAGCGCCTATTATAGGCTCCGGTTAAAGAGTCAGTTTGAGCCTGTTTCTTTAATTCAATATTTAAGTGTGATAGTTCTTTTGTTCTTAATTCAACTTTTATTTCAAGTTCTTCATTAAGCTTTCTTAGTTCAGCTGTTTTTATAGCAACGATTGTTTTTAACCTATAATTATTCCATATAAGAAAAAGTATGATAATAACAATGACAATAACAATCTGGCCAATAAGTTTCCAGTCGACTTGATTAACAACTTTAATATTGGTCCACTTTTTTTCAATACTGGAAAACTCTTCCTCAGTTATACTATCCATTGCTTTAATAATAATTTGATGTAAGACCGGCAAATCATTACGGACACCAATATGTAATGAAGCATTGAGTTGCTCCTTTTTATCCATACTGATATAACCTAGAAGTTTTATGTTAGTCACCTGTTCTTCTTTTATATAATAATTAAATAATAGAGGGTTTCCAATGATAGCATCAACTTGTTTGGTAGCCAGACTATGTACTAAGTCAACACTATTATCTAATTCAATTACATTAATATCAGGCATTTGTTGATTGACGATACGGATGCTACCATCACTTTTTTGCATAGCCACCTTTTTATTAACTAGCTCCTCTTGAGTAAATAAGCTATCCTTATTGATCATAATACCTAACTTTCCTCTATAGTAAGGAGGTGTATAAAGCGTATACTGCTCTCTTTCATTATTCCGATAGAAAACGGGCATTACATCAATTTTTTTCTGTTTAAAAAGATTAACTAATTCAGACCATGCGCTGCGATTAACATACTCAATGTCAATGCCTATCTTTTTTGACAATAAATTCATATAATCAATTGCAAAGCCTTTTGGCTTGCCATATTCCACATAATCAAAAGGCGGCCAGTCACTTTCATTAGCAACACGAATAATAGGATGTTCTTTTAACCAGTTACTTTCAACAAGAGTCAAAGTTAAATGATTAACTGCGGATGATTGAGGGCCACCATTATTTCCAAACCACTTCTGTTTTAAATCCAACACTTCTTTTTTGGAAATTGATGTTAATGATTTATTAACAAGGCTAACTAACTCTGGATAATCCTTTCGTAATGCAAATCTAAATTCAGCAGGCGTGTTAATGACGAAAGCTTCCTGAATCCTTTAAATTATTTTGTCTTATCCGAAGTTCAGGTTAATCTATCTATGAAATAGAAGTTAATACTGAGAAACTGGCTTTGGATTAAGTTGAGAAACAGCTATACTTAATCCATTCGTAAAACCTCATAAGACCAGGTATCTTTATTTTTCTCAAATTCAGGGTAAGAAATTCGGTGGACTTCCCGCAGAAACTCTAATTCTTGGATAGTATTGAAATCAAAATCAGATTTACCATCATCAACCGTTATTAGACTATCACAATAATCATTAAACTCTTTATTTCCCCAAAACAATTGTATCTTTTTTAAAATATTTGGATGATGTATTTCCAGTAATGAAAACAATTTAATGGCAGAAGGTGCTGTGTTTATTCTGGTTTGCTTGTGTTCTAAATGATTGGTATGCTCTATATTAATAGCTTCTTGATACATATTTTTTATGATGACTTGAATTTCTTTGGAAGGATACTCAAATTCAAGTTGCATACGATACATTGGAAACTCGCTTACAAAAGCCATTTCTTGATGAACAACATGAGCTCTTAGATTAATTTCAACATAATCATTTGGACCTTCAATATGAATACATATTGATTTCCCTACAGCAATTGGATCAGGCATAAGTACATTCATTTTTCCATGTAAAATATCGGTTAGATTAGTTTTAAACTCCTCAATATCCCAATAAGAGATATTAATATGATGTGAAAAAAAAGTGTTTTCCTTCTTTTGATCATAACTATTAAAAAATAAATGAAGTAATTTATTGAGCTTTAAATCATCCTTGTATCCAAGTTTAGTAAATCGAATAGCGCTATGGAAAAGTCCTTCATGTGACCAGGAACGAATAATTTTACCTTCAATTTGGATATCATCACTATGTGGGTAAGGAATTACAAAATTAACATTTACGTTATCAACACCTAAAAACTCTTTTGATGTAACATGCATACCTCCCCAAGAAATATTGAGTAATTTGCCAATGACATTTTTCTCAGAAGAAGGTATTTTAATTTGAATTTCATAGGTAACATCGGCTCTCGGCTGAGTTCTTGATTCAGCTGAACTTTCAAGTTCTTTTGTGAAGTGATTATTAATTATTTCTGTAGCTTTATGGTAGAGCTCATTTGCCTGATTAAGAATTAATTTATTATGACTAGCAAATACATCTTCATTCATTATACTAGCAGACATTTCTAAATTGACTTTACTTATGCTATTTTGGTTTTGTGCTAAACATAATGCTAATAAACGTGCAACTTGATTATTATTATCAGATTGATTCATCGGTTTTATAAGTTAGTATTTTATTGAAGCGGATTTTATGTAATTCAGTTTACTTTAGCCTGTCTAGAAAAACTACTAAAATTAATTCTTAAATTCAATAATTGAATAGCTTCGAAACCTTTTGCTCAAATCATTTCTATTTTTTCACCTATTTTTTCACCATTGGCTGAGTTTGGCAAAAAATGAGATAATGGCAAGATAATAATTTATGCTATGCTATACTTAATTCAATAAGTTTATACAGAGTAGACCTAGCTAGCTTAATTTATATAACAAGTTAAAGTGATACCAATTTATGGCAAATACATATTTAGTTGGACATATAACTGTCAAAGATAAAGAAAAGTGGCAAGAATATCGAAGTAAGGTATCAGCTACAATTGAAAAATTTGGTGGTGAGTTAGTCTTTAGAGGATCTCTTGATTCAGTATTATCTGGCAGTCATAAGCACCAGGACACTGTTGTAATCAAATTCCCTAACATGCAATCCTTAAATGATTGGTATAACTCACCACAATATCAGTCAATCATTCCAATCAGAGACGAGGCTGCTATAATGGATTTACTTACATATGAGGTATAGTTAGTTGTAAAAATGATGAATGACTGTTTTTGTTTAGGATTGTCAGATAAGATTAAAGTCTAAAAAAATCCTTTGTCAGAACAAATTCAAATTCCTACAGATTAGGACATTTTTGCAGATTTGGAGCTGTATTTCGTAATATACCCGTAACTATTGCTGTTTTTTCATCGCTTCTTTTTTAGCTTGAACTCTTTTCATTGCAGCCTTAATTGGATCTTCTTCGTTTTCAGGTTTACTTTCTAAAGAACTGTTATCCGGGTTATTATCAGCAGCTTTTTCTGCAGCTTCTTTGGCCTTTTTCGCAGCCATTTCCTTTTTTCTGGCAGCCATATGCTTACGTTTTTCTGCTTTTTCTTTTTTGATAATTTCTAGTCGCTGTTCACGTAATTCATGACGGTTTCTGGCTTTGTCCGATTTTTCTTTTTGACAGCGATCTTTATGTACTTCAGCTTTACCATATCGAAAATATTGCACTAATGGAATATTACTAGGGCAGACATAAGAACAGCAACCGCATTCAATACAATCAAAGATGTTGTAATCCTGTATTTTCTTTAAATCATGATTTTTAGAGTACCAATACATTTGTTGTGGCAATAACGACATTGGGCAGTGATCAGCACATCGACCGCAACGTATACATGGCATTGCGGCCTCTAACGGGGCAAGCTCATCTTCAGTAGCTGCCAAAATGCAATTGGTAGCTTTAAGAGTTGGTAATTGGGCACTGGGTAAATTAAATCCCATCATTGGCCCGCCCATGATTAAACGTGATAAACGTTGCTCATCAAGACCGGCATGGTGAAGTAAATGTTCAATCGGCGTACCCAGAAGAACCTCAACATTAGTTGATGTTTTCAGTGCGCCACCCGTTAATGTAATAATTCTTGAAATTAAGGGTTCACCCTGATAAACCGCTCGATAAACTGATGCCGCAGTAGCAACATTGATGACGCTAACGCCGATTTGGGCCGGAATTTTCTTGGTTGGAACCTCAAGCCCTGTCAGGATCTGGATTAACTGTTTTTCCCCACCGCTTGGATATAACTCTGGAATTTGCACAACATCAACTTTATGATCCAAATAATGGCGTGTAATTTCTGTTAGTCTTTCGTAAGCAATAGGAATATCATCTTCCAGAGCAATAATACATTTTTTTGCTAATAATGCTTTTTGTATCAAACGGGCGCCAAGAACAACTTCTTCCGCCCTTTGTTTCATTAAGGCTTCATCACAGGAAATATAAGGTTCACATTCGGCACCATTGATAATTAATGTATGAATTCTAACTCCAGGAGATTTATCTATTTTTACAGCAGATGGAAATGTAGCTCCACCTAATCCAACAACTCCTGCGTTCTCTACATAGGTACGTATATCATAAGGTGATAAAGATTCTGGGTTAGTAGCACCTTTATGAGGTAACCATTCATCATTTCCATCTGATTTAATGACTATGCATTTTGTTGTTAGCCCGGAAGGATGGGGAATTGGGTATTGGCCAATTGCCTCTATAATACCTGAGGTTGGTGCATGAATTCTTGCACTGATATGTCCCGTTTGATCGGCAATAACCTGTCCTTTTAATACTTTATCCCCGATATTTACAACGGGTATCGCAGGTGAACCAATATGTTGAGATAATGAAAGTGTTAACCTTTCAGGAACGTTACAAAAACGAATATTGGTATCATCATCATGTATTTTATGTGAATCTACTTTAACCCCACCAGGATAGGTAAATAAGTTTTTCACTTTTTGCTTTAAATTTACGCTAACTGAATTAATCGACACTAGTTTGTTCCAGTCATAGTTTAATGAGGTGAGTTTAGAGGTTTTATATCAACTAATTGATAGCTTTTATTGACATGATTTTCTGGAGCATTCCATTGCCAGGTATTTAATTTTGTTTTAACGGGAACCATTTCTATACAATCAACTGGGCAAGGTGGTAGACATAAATCACATCCAGTACATTCAGAAGCGATAACCGTATGCATTAGTTTAGAGGCGCCCAGGATAGCATCAATAGGGCATGCCTGGATGCATAAAGTACAGCCAATGCAGGTTTCTTCATCAATGACAGCAACGGTTGGTGTTAGGCTTTGATCTTCCTGTGCTGGCTCTAAAACTTCAACATCCAGTAAGTTAGCCAAATCTTCAATGGTTTGCTCA
>JADGAU010000159.1 GCA_015231865.1 Gammaproteobacteria bacterium
TGATAATGGACGAAAAGTTTTAAGCTATGCAGACTTAAGAAATTATTATAGAACACCTGATCCCAGAGAACCTGAGCGTGAAATTGATCTTCACCTGACGGGTAATATGAGTCGTTATATGTGGTCAATAAATGGAATTAAATTTGCTGATGCCTCCCCCTTACAATTAAAGTTTGGTGAACGCGTGAGAATAAATTTAATTAATGACACGATGATGAACCATCCTATTCATTTACACGGAATGTGGAGTGATTTAGAAACTGGAGATCCCAATTATATTCCCCGCAAACATACCATTATTGTTCAACCTGGCGCTAAAATCTCTTATTTGGTCACCGCTGATGCAATGGGAGGATGGGCTTATCATTGCCACTTGTTATATCACATGCTGGGCATGTTCAGAAAAGTTGAAGTGGTATAGGGAGACTGACAATGAAAAAATTAAAACTAAAAAAATCATTATTTTCAGCCGTTGTTTCGGCGGCAATGATTGCATCATCAATCTCCTCCCCTATATTTGCAGGTGGAATGGATGATGATCCCATTATTGGCAAAGTCATAATTGACCAATTAGAACAACGTTTTACTGATGGTAAAGATCCCTACATACTGGAAGCTCAGGCCTGGGTAGGACGGGATTTGAACAAACTGTGGTTTAAAATCGATAGTGAGTGGGTTGATGGAGAAAATGAAGAGCTGGAAGTTCAGGCACTTTATAGTCGAGCCATTGATCCTTATTGGGATTTGCAAATAGGCTGGCGCCATAATGCCAGGCCTACTCCATCACAAGACTGGTTAGCACTGGGATTTCAAGGCCTGGCACCTTATTGGGTTGAAGTTGATGCGGCACTATTTATTGCAGATTCCGGTCAGGTCAATGCCAGAGTATCAGCAGAATATGAAATGATGATTACTCAACAATTGGTACTAGCACCAGAAGCTTCTATTAACTTTTATAGTAAAAATGATGCGCAACAAGGGATTGGTTCAGGCTTATCCGATACACAATTAGGCTTACGATTGCGCTATGAAATCAACAGAGAGTTTGCTCCGTATATTGGCGTCAATTGGACACAAAAATATGGTAATACCGCTGACCATGCCCGTGATGAAGGTGGAGATAGCAGCAATGTACAGGGCCTTGTCGGGATTAGAGCCTGGTTTTAATTTAATCTAGAGTAATATTAAATTAATGTCATACTCAGGTAATTTATTATTCATTTTGATATGGTTTATTAAGCATAATAAATTTGGAGCGAACATGAACAAGCTTAATTCTACAATTATTTTATCCGTATTCTTATCCGTTTTATTAATAACTAAACTATGGGCACATGGCGTACCGCATTCAGCAAAAGCATTTATTATTACACCTAAGAATAATGAACGAGTCAGTAGTCCTGTCACCATAAAATTTGGTATTAAAGATTTTTTAATTGCCCCTGCAGGTGTTAACAAACATAAAGCCGGACATTACCATTTATTAATTGATCTACAAAAACCAATAGATTTGGATAAGCCAATTCCAAGAGATAAACATCATCTGCATTTTGATCAAGGTGAAACCGAAGCAACAATTAAACTTGCTCCGGGGAAACATACCTTACAATTAATAGTTGCAGATGAAGAACACGAACCCTTTGAACAATTAATATCAAAGCCCATTAATATTGATGTTAGCCAATAAAGTTGAGTGTTAAAAAAATTGAGTGTTAAAAAAGAAGAGAAAACTAATGAAAGCATTAGTCAACCCTATTATTATGGCCATTTCATTGTCATATTCTGTAATAGACTGAAGCAGAAGTGATGGCTTATGTTGAAATTAGTTAAAACCAGGATTCAGGACAAATCCACGCTCATCGTTAAACTATTAACAATACTCCTACTGGGATTATTTCTTATTTCTTTATTTTTTTGTTATTTCCAAAGACAGACTTATCATTTTGATGGCAATCGCCCTCTTCTTCATATGCATGAACAATTTTCATCTCAATGACGTTATAATCTGCATTGGTGATCGGATAAGTATAGCTACGGGGTCGGAGTCAATCACTACCCTAAGTTGCAGATATTTCTGTACAAAATAAATATGGTTTACGAAAATCAAACACTTTAAGTATATTGACTCCGACCCTTATAAAAAAAGATTTAATTCCCAGGAAGAATAATGCGTATTTTATTAATAGAAGATGATCCCGATGTTGCCGACTATATAAAAAAAGGTCTGATACAGGAAAATCATATTGTTGAGCATTTTATCGATGGTAAAGAAGGTTTAATATCGGCAACAACAGAAACTTATGATGTGATGATTATTGATCGCATGTTACCTCATGTTGAGGGCTTAACGATTGTCCGTACGCTTAGAGCGTCATCTATTCTGACTCCAATATTAATTTTAAGTGCCTTAACCGATGTTAATCAGCGGGTTGAAGGCCTACAAAGCGGTGCTAATGATTATCTGATTAAACCCTTTGCCTTTTCCGAATTATTAGCTCGAATAACCATACTGGCACAAAGTCAAATTCAGCAAAGCGCCAAAACACAATTACAAGTGGGTGATTTAACACTGGATTTATTAAGCCATAAAGTGATGCGAGAAAATCAGGAAATCAATGTGCAAACCACTGAATACCGTTTACTGGAATACTTAATGCGCAATAAAAATCAGGTATTGTCACGGGTAATGCTATTTGAACATGTCTGGGATTATCATTTTGATCCTAAAACCAATGTGATTGATGTGCATATGAGCCGCTTAAGAAAAAAAGTGGATAAACCGTTTAAAACGGTATTGATACATACGGTGCGTGGGGCGGGTTATGTTATTAAAGACTCTTAAAAAGTTAACCCATAACTCAATACTTAGATTAGTTGCCACATATTTATCTGTCTTTGTTCTTTCTTCCTTTATTCTGGTGGCCTTTATTTACTGGTCATCAATTGATTATATCTATAAACAACTTGATCATCATATTAGTTATGATTATGAAAACCTATCTTATATTTATCAGCATGAAGGCTCTGAAAAATTAATTCAATCAATAAATGAGCGTCTTAAACAAAATAATTATGACTCCATTTATTTACTTTATGACCCAAATAAAAAGCTTAAACTGGCAGGAAATTTACATCTCACAACTGCTTCGATAATTGATGGCTGGAGTATTGTTTCTTTAGACAAATTATCGACATCCAAACATCAAATGGCACACTCCGCGCGTATTTTTAAAAATACACTAAATGCTAATCTTGTGTTAATTAATGGTCTGGATATAGAGTCCGCCCATCGGCAGGAACAAACCATTATTAATAATATTATCTATGGCGTAATTATTGTTTTTATCCTGGGGGTGATTGGTGGTTTTATTATTAGTATCAATACCATTAAGAAAATTAACTTAATTAATAGCGCAATGTTGCAGGTTGGCGACGGCAATATAAAACAGCGTGTTGCAATTGATGGCAGTGATGATGACTTTGACTTATTAGCCAAAAACTTTAATCAAATGTTAGAGCGTATCCAGGTGCTAATGGAAAGTCTGCAAAATATATCCAATAATATTGCCCATGACTTACGAACACCTTTAACCCGAATTAGAAATCGACTGGAAACACTATACGAACAATGCGAAGGCAGTCAAAACAATACTAATCAAAGTGATGAAATAGAACTGGCTATTGAAGAAACCGATAATCTGCTGGCCACTTTTGAAACTATTTTAAATATTAATAAGTTTCAAAGTGGCGTGCAAAAATTAAATAGACAGAAAATTTCCAGTAAAAAATTATTAACCGATATTATTGAATATAATGAGCCTCTGGCTTTTGATAAATCAATTAATATTATCTTTGAACCTGCAAATGATATTGACTTTACAGGCGATCAAAATATGCTGTTTTTAGCCCTGACCAATATTATCAATAATGCCATAAAATATACGCCTGAAAACGGTAAAATTACGATTTCATATCAACTTAAAAATTCTACCATCGCTGGGCTCGACTTGAAACTTAGCGAAAACAATAGCTATCTGGAAATGATTATTGCCGATAATGGCTCTGGCATACCGGAACAGGAAAGAGACAAGGTATTCGAACTATTTTATCGTAGTGAAGCCTGTAGAAGTGAATCCGGTAATGGCTTAGGACTAAGCCTGGTATTATCGATTATTGATTTGCATCAGGGAATAATCGAACTTAATGATAATCAACCCGGCTTAGCTGTTTGTTTGTATTTGCCAACTTAAAGTGAGAACTTTGCACGAGTGAATTTTTTACTTAAACCTGAGATTTATTCCCCATAATTTTAATTAAATTTCTAAATTGGGCTATACCTAACTATTCAAGATTTAAGAATGTGGAAATAATATGGATTTAAAGCTTAAAGAAATAATTGAAGGCTTGTCTAATAGCTCAGGGCAAAATTTCTTTAATCGCATTGTGCTCAATATGGGGTCGGTAATTAATGCAGATTATGTGTTTATAGCGCTTCTTAATGAAAAAAAACAAACGTCAAGTACGATTGCATTATACGCAAAAGGTTAAAATGAATCTGCACTTTGGTTGGAATTTAGGAAGAATACTTTTGCATCTGGAAAAATTCTGAAAGCGTTTTCACACACTCTGCTCCTTTTGCTGCCATTATAATATTCACTTAAAAAACCTTTAGCTAGAATTGAAATTCAAATTGAACGGCTCACATGTTATAACTACGATTGATTTAAGTTTCGGCGGACATATAAAGATGTATACTACAACATGCCGCATTAATGAAAAAGTATAGGTTTACATGACAACACTAGATATAGTAGTAAATTTTAAAGAGTATGGGATTTTAAAACTATATAAAAAGATGTGGACTGAAGATGTTTTGCAACATTGGCATCTTAGGAGCAGTGATTTTAGTTCAAAATATAAATTTGAATGGTACTTTGTAAATGCAGAAATTACTATTTCAGGCGAAGACTTTTTAGATATTGTAGGAAGTTCTATAGAGGAGGCTCTAGGTATCATTTTAAAAAATAATGCTTTCTTATCAATAGATGAAGCTCAAGAATATATTACCCCTGAAGTAAAAGAATTTTATAAATTACTTAAGACGGACTCTATTATATCTGTTTTACTCAAACTAACCGATCAATCATAAATTATCTTGGCTTTACTTTCCGCTGTTAGAGTAAACTTGTACATTACCCAGATTATCTAGACAACTTTTTAAAAACTTGTTAAAGGTATTTGAATCCCCTATCATTCAAATAAATTTTAAAATAGGAAATTATTGATGCGAATTCTTATCATTGAAAATGAAGTAATATTAAATAAAATGCTTGCTGAAGGGCTTCAACAATATAGTTACCAATGTGATGTAGTTGATACGCTTAAAGATGGAATGTATTATCTAAGTATCCGTAACTACGACTTAGTACTTATGGACTGGATACTTCCTGATGGTGACGCTATCGATACAATTGCCGATATAAAAACCAATACGCCTAAAACGGCTGTTATTGTTATTTCATCTGTAGAGGATACTAAGAGTGAAGTCGAAGCATTGCGCACTGGTGCTGATGACTATATTAGAAAACCCTTCGATTTTGACGTTTTAATGGCTCGCATTGAAGCACGCCTACGTTTAAGCAAAAATACTCTAGAGATTGATAGTTTAACGATAAACAATGAAGAGGAAAAAGTGATATACGTTGAGCAAGAGATTGATATTAAGGGAAAACCCTTTGAAGTTTTTGCCTATCTTGCATTTAACCGTGATCAAATTATCACTAAGGAGCAACTATTAGATGCCATTTGGGAAGAGCCGGAGCTTGTTACTCCAAATGTAATTGAGGTCGCTATTAACCAAATTAGGCAGAGGTTGGATAAGCCATGTGGTATTACAACTATAGAAACAGTAAGACGCCGTGGATATCGGTTTTGCTTCCCTAAATGTTCTGAGTAATTGGTGATTTCTCATCACTAATGCAGTAATAATGAAACACCCATTCCTAATATTATATTGTTAGTATCACCTTATTCTTGGTAGTATTGTGCGGATAAATAGTCTAATTCAAAGTGTTTTTTTCATTAAAAGGAATATTGATGTTAGAAAAGTTAAAATTATTTTGGCAGGAAGTTATGAGTGAAGTAACTATTTCTAAAGAAAAAACCTTTACAATGAATATTGCCGAATTAAAAAATAAAGCTGAACTACTACACCCTGTAGGGTTTTATATTCTGGCCATCAAGTTATTCAAACAAGGCGAAAAGGATGAGGTGATACTAACAATATA
>JADGAU010000015.1 GCA_015231865.1 Gammaproteobacteria bacterium
AACAAGAATGGGTTACTGGAAAGGGGGTACTGTCAGTGTATTTGGATATGGTGGTGGTATTATTCCTCGTTTTTCTGAAGTAGCAGAAGCTTACCCTGAGTCAAAGGAGTTCCATACTGTACGTGTTCAACCACCTGCAGGTAACTACTACACAACTGATATGCTAAATCAATTAGCAGATAGTTGGGAAAAGTATGGTTCTGGTTTGCAAACTTTCCACGGCCAAACTGGTAATATCATGTTTATTGGTACTACAACAGAAAATGTACAGCCATTTTTTGATGAAATCAATGCTTACGGTTTTGATTTAGGTGGTGCAGGGCCATGTGTACGTACTGCAATGGCTTGTGTTGGTGCAGCGCGTTGTGAGCAATCATGTGCAAACGAACATGCTATTATGCGTCACCTTGTTAATGAGTTCCAGGATGATATGCACCGTCCTGCGTTACCATATAAGTTCAAGTTCAAAGTTTCTGGTTGTCCAAATGATTGTACAAATGCAATAGAACGTGCAGACATGGCAGTTATTGGTACATGGCGTGATGAAATGCAAATTGACCAGGACGAAGTTAAAGCTTTTGTTGCATCGAAAGGTCGTGATTATGTTTTAGATAACGTAACAAGTCGCTGTCCAACAAATGCTATTTCTTTAAATACAGATGATACAGTGACTGTGAATAATCAGGAATGTGTTCGTTGTATGCATTGTATCAATGTTATGAATAAAGCATTATCTCCAGGTAAAGATCATGGTATTACAATTCTAGTGGGTGGTAAACGTACACTTAAGATTGGTGACTTAATGGGTACAGTTGTTGTTCCATTCATGAAGCTCGAAACTATGGATGATTATGAAGCTTTAGTTGAACTAGCAGCTGAAATGATTGATTTCTTTGCAGAAAATGCATTAGAACATGAACGTACTGGTGAAATGATTGAACGTATCGGCCTTGTTAACTATCTGGAAGGTGTTGGTATAGAGTTAGACTCAAATATGGTTAGTGAGCCACGTCAATGTTCTTATGTTCGTATGGACGGCTGGGATGAAGAAGTGAAGAAATGGTACGACAAGCAAGCTGAAGCAGCAACTGCTTAATTTCACTTAATCATAAATATTTAAAATTTAATATAGGAAAAAATTATGGCTGATACTCCACAAATGCCTATTGAATCTGGCGCACCAGATGGGTTCCAATACATGCACCCAACAATGCGTAGAAATTATGGACAATGGAAATATCATGATAGACCACAACCAGGTGTGTTAAGACATGTAGCACATAGTGGTGATGAAATTTACACTGTCAGAGCAGCTACTACACGTATTTTAGATGTTTTCTCATTGAGAAAACTAACTGAAATTGGTGATGAATTTGCAGATGGCTATGTACGTTTTACCATTCGTTCAAATATTGAATATATGGTTGATACTGGTGAAAAAGTAGATGGACTTGTTAAAGCCCTTGAAGATAATGGCTATATTGTAGGTGGTACTGGTAATTCAGTAGCTTCACTATCACATACTCAGGGTTGGTTACATTGTGATATCCCTGGTACAGATGCTTCTGGTGTAGTTAAGTCTATGATGGACGAATTAATAGATGAATTTAAGTCACAAAATATGCCTAATCGAGTTCATATGACAACATCTTGCTGTCAGATTAACTGTGGTGGACAAGGTGATATAGCTATTAATGTTCAACATACTAAGCCACCAAAAATTTCACACTCTTTAGTTGCAAATGCTTGTGAAAGACCAACTGTTGTTGCTCGCTGCCCTGTTGCAGCAATTAGACCTGCGGTTGTTGATGGTAATCCAACTTTAGAAGTTGATGAGAAAAAGTGTATTTGTTGCGGTGCTTGTTACCCTCCATGTCCTCCAATGCTAATTAATGATCCAATTCATACTACATTAGCAATTTGGGTTGGTGGTAACCATTCTAATGCTCGTGGCAAACCAACATTCCAAAAACTTGTTGCTGCTGGTATCCCAAATAATCCACCAAGATGGCCTGAAGCAACTGCAATGGTCAAAAATATTCTTAAAGTTTATCAGGAAGATGGTAAAGATTGGGAACGTATCAATGATTGGATTGATAGAATTGGCTGGCCAAGATTCTTTGAAAAGACTGGTCTACCATTTACTAAGTTCCACATTGATGATTGGGTTGGTTCAAGAAAAAGCTTAAATGCTTCGACTCATATCCGCTTCTAAGATTAGCGAATTATGCCCCAGTTAAACATGGGGCATAAATTTATTCATAAAGTTAAGGATGTATTGTAGATGAAATTTACAATTTTAATTAATGAAGGGCCTTATCAGCATCAAGCAGCTGATTCTGCCTATCAATTTGCTAAGGCAGCACTTGAAAAAGGACATGAAATTTTTCGTGTATTTTTCTATAATGATGCTGTTAACAACGCAACTCGACTTGCTATCCCTCCACAAGATGATAGAAATATCACCGTACAATGGGCTGAACTTGCAGAACAAAACAATTTAGATATGGTTGTCTGTATTGCTGCAGCACAAAGGCGTGGCATGCTTGATGATGATGAGAGAGATCGTCAGGGAAAGGATGCTAGTAATATTCATCCTGCTTTCAGAATTTCTGGTTTAGGTCAGTTAGTTGAAGGTGGTATTCAGTCAGATCGTTTAATTACGTTCGGCGATTAGACTTAGGGGTAGAAAAATGGACGGTGAAGGTCAAACTAAAAAATTTATGTTTGTTAACCGTAAAGTGCCTTATGGGACAGTTTACGCGTTAGAATCATTAGAAGTCGTTTTAATTTCAGCTGCATTTGATCAAGATGTAAGCTTGGCATTTGTTGATGATGGTGTTTACCAGTTAAAAAATGGCCAAAGCACGGATGGAATTGGAATGAAAAATTTCTCTCCTACATACAAAGCTCTTGGTGACTACGACATAAATAAGCTTTATGTTGAAAAAGAATCTTTAGAAGAAAGAGGCTTATCACTAGATGACTTAATGGAACTAACATATGAAGATGAGGATGATGATTGGGCTGAAAAGACATCGATTATTCTTGTTTCACGTGAAGAACTTGCTGAAGTAATGGATCAGCAAGACGTTCTAATTAGTTCATAGGAGAAGTAAAAATGGCAATGTTACATATTGTTAATAAGTCAGTATTTGAACGTGGAACACTTGACTCTTGCTTAAAATCATCGCTATCAGGGAGCTCAATTTTATTTATTGAAGATGCTGTCGTAAGTGCAGTAAACAATACAGCAGTTAGTGATAAAATAAAGGCAGAATTATCTAGTAAAAACTTTTATGTATTGACCCCAGATTTAAATGCACGTGGTTTTACGGATGCTGATTTAATTGAAGGCATAAAAGGTGTTGATTATGCCGGTTTTGTAGACTTGGTTGCTGATAATTCAAATGTTCAATCATGGCTATAACACAAGTTATAAAATTTAAAACTAATAATTCTAATTGATAGGAGAATAAAATGGCTACAATTTCTGTAGAAGGTAAAGACATCGAAGTTGATGAGGAAGGATATTTAGTAACACTAGCTGATTGGGTACCTGAAGTTGCTAAAGTTATGTCTGAAATTGATGAGATTGAATTAACTGATGAACATTGGGATATTCTTAATTTCTTAAGAGAGTATTATGAAGAGTATCAAATTGCACCAGCTGTTCGTGTATTAACAAAAGCAGTAGCTAAAAAATTAGGTAAAGATAAAGGTAATAGTAAATATTTATACCAATTATTTCCTTATGGTCCTGGTAAGCAAGCTTGTAAATTTGCAGGATTACCAAAGCCAACTGGTTGTGTGTAAATAATCATTATGTAAATATGGTCACTAATTAACTGGTGACCATATATATTTAAAGTTTTCGTTGAAGTTTCATACTTCATTAATTGAGTATTTATCATTGATTTTTTCATTGATAATATAATTTAGGTGGTAGGTAAATATGTCGGAGTTCTATGCCCTACTTTTTACAGTGGCTTTTTGGGTTTTAATAATCGGCTTAGGTTTAAAAATTTATCAATATATTAAAACACCTGCGCCTCTAAAGATTCCATTAACTCCAGCTCCATTAACTAAAACAGGTGTTGGGTTTCGTCTAGCAAAAGAAGCAATCTTTTTTGCCAGCTTATTTAAATCTAATAAGTGGATATGGTTATTTGGATGGTTGTTCCATATGAGCTTATTTATAGTTCTTATAATTCATTT
This sequence comes from Gammaproteobacteria bacterium, assembly GCA_015231865.1. Lineage (GTDB taxonomy): Bacteria > Pseudomonadota > Gammaproteobacteria > GRL18 > GRL18 > JADGAU01. Next base: position 4,219 of record JADGAU010000015.1, read on the forward strand.
AAGATATTTTTTAGAAACTGTACCTGAATGGTTAGTTATGTTGCAATCAGTTGGTAAATATGCAGCATTTACCATGGTTATTGGTTTAGTTGGTCTATTAGTACGAAGAATTGCTGTCCCAAGAATTCGTTACATATCAGATCCTTCAGACTACTTATGGTTGATCTTATTAATAGTTATTGGCATCACAGGAATTACAATGAGATTCTTTAGCCACACTGACATTATTTCTGTAAAAGCATTTGCAATAGGCTTAGAATCATTTAATTGGCAACAATTGCCACTTGATGGACCATTACTTATACATTTAGCATTAGTTGCTATTTTAATGATTTTATTACCATTTAGTAAGTTATTACATATACCTGGTATTTTCTTTGCTCCCACGAGAAATCAAGTGGATAATCCAAGAGAACAGCGTCATGTTTCTAAATGGGCTCTAAATCTTGAAGCAGAAAAAAACAAAAAGCAACCTTAATTATTGAATGTTTAAGATTATAAAATATCTATCAACTGAGGAATAAATAAGTGGCAGATTTCGAAACACCAAAAATTAGAGAATATCCGGTTGTACCCATAATTAAAGAAGGTGCGATGGAAGGAACTTCTCCATTTGTTTCAAGACCAGAATTTGATAATAAACTTGGTTACCCGGGTGAACTTCCTGAAGATTGGAAAGATAAAGCTCTTGCCAAAATGGGTGATTTGTTATCAAGATATCGATCCTTGCAAGTTTTTATGGATTCTTGTATTAAATGCGGGGCATGTACAGATAAATGTCATTATTTTATTGGTACACAAGATCCAAAAAACATGCCAGTAGGTCGCCAGGATCTACTAAGAAAAGTTTATAGACGCTACTTTACTTTTGCAGGAAAATATTTTCCTAAGTTAGTTGGTGCCGTTGACTTAACTGAAGAAGTATTAGATGACTGGTTTAGTTATTACCACCAATGTTCAGAATGTAGAAGGTGTACTGTTTTTTGTCCAATGGGTATTGATACTGCTGAAGTGACTATGGCAGCACGAGAAATTCTTGCTCATGTTGGTAAAGCATCAAAATATAGTAATGAAATTCTTACCAAAGTTGATAGGATAGGTAATAATTTAGGTCTGCCTGGACCTGCTTTGAAAGGTATTTTAGAAGATTTAGAAGAAGAAATAGAAGAGGATACAGGTGTTGCGGTTAAATTCAATATGGATGCTGAAGGTTGTGATGCATTATTAATGACGCCATCCGCTGATTTTTTTGCTGAACCTCATATCGATGGATTAATTGGGTATGGTAAGGTTCTACATGAAGCTGGCATCACCTGGACAGTTAGCTCTAAAGCTAGTGAAGCTGCTAACTTTGGCTTGTTTATTGGCAGTTATGAGAATATGCAAAAAGTTTCAATGCGTATTCGTGAAGCTGCAATAGATTTAAAAGTTAAGCGTATTATCTTTGGTGAGTGTGGTCATGCCTGGCGTGTCGCTTATAGCTTTTTAAATACATTAGCTGGTCCGTTTGATTTTCTAGATCAAAATTATCCTATTCCACAGCATATTCTAGAAGTTACACATGGCATGCTTGAAAGAAATGAATTACGAATGAATAAGGAAGAGAATGATCATATGACATTAACTTTCCACGATTCATGTAATATTGCCAGAGCGTCAAGAATGGGTGACCAGCCAGGCGGTCAATTTGAAATACCAAGAGCTGTTATTAAGGCTGCATGTAATAATTACGTCGATATGGATCCATCTACGACACATGAAGTAACATTTTGTTGTGGTGGTGGTGGTGGAACCTTAACTGATGACTTAATGGAAGTAAGAGTTAAAGGTGCTTTACCCAGAATGGAAGCATTACGACAAGTTACAGATGAAAATGGGGTAACTAATGTTGCTGCTATTTGTGCCATATGTAAGAGTCAATTTACTAAAATGTTGCCATATTACGGGTTTGAAATGGATGCTATTGTTAGCGTACATCAATTGGTAAGTAGTGCAATCGTTATGAAAGGCAGTGAACAAGAACAAGAGTTAGATGGTGCTGGCGATGAAGATAACTCCGCACCAGAGACTGACACCGATTAGTAATTAAAGGAATAAGTAATTATTCTTAATTAAGTAATTTGTATTAAACAATTAATATTTTTGAATGTTATTCAGGAGAAGTTAATGTCAAGAGTAGAAAAGTCAAATGAATTAAAATTTCAGCGTTATGAGTCAACTCGAAACGAGCATAATGGAATGCAAGAGTATGATGATTTAACCGAAAAATTTTTTAAGGCGGGTTGGTCTTATAAATGTCCTACTTACATTAATAGAACACCTCCATGTCAGGGAAGTTGTCCTGCCGGTGAAGATATCCGAGGTTGGTTAGCAATTGTGCGTGGTATCGAAAAGCCACCTGTTGAAGGAATGCCATGGCAAGAATATGCATTTCAACGTTCAACAGACGCAAATCCTTTCCCAGGTGTTATGGGTCGTGTATGCCCAGCTCCATGTGAAGATGGGTGTAATAGAAATGAATTAGAAGACTTTGTCGGTATTAACTCTGTTGAGCAATTTATTGGTGATTATGGTAGAGAACATAACTTAAAATTTACCGCTGGAGCTGAAACAGGTAAAAAAGTTGCAGTTATTGGTGGTGGTCCGGCTGGAATGGCAGCAGCCTATCAATTGCGCCGTTTAGGACATGCTTGTACAGTCTATGATGATCATGCCAGTCTTGGTGGTATGATGAGCTATGGTATTCCAGGATATCGTGTGCCAAGAGAAGTTATTGATACTGAAAATCAACGAATTGTTGATATGGGTGTAGATGTTAAACTAAATACAAGAGTAGGAAAAGATGTTGCTCTTGAAGAAGTAGAAAAAAATCATGATGCAGTGCTTTGGGCTATTGGTTGTAAAGAAGGTAGAGGCTTACCTGTAGAAGGTTGGGATGAAGCTTCAAACTGTATTTCTGGGGTAGCATTTCTAGAAGCATTTAACGATGGCCGATTAAAAATATCATCAGAAAAAGTAATTGTAATTGGTGGTGGTGATACTTCAATTGACGTTGCATCCGTTGCACGCCGTATTGGTAATATTTCTTCTGTTGCAGAAAAAGACTTAGCTGAAAATGTTGTACTTGGTTATACCGCACATGATGTTATGGACACAGCAACAAAAGAAGGAGCAAATGTCACATTAGTTTCAAGAGCTTCAATGGCTAATATGCCTGCAGCACAGCATGAAATTGATGATGCCTTACGTGAAGGTGTTGATATCAGAGATTGTTTGAGTCCTGTTGGCGTTGTTCTTGATGGAAATAAACGCGCAAAAGCATTACGCGTTATAAAATTAGAACAAGATGGTAAAACTCCAATTGAAGGTAGTGAATTTGATATTGAAGCAACTTTAATTGTTTCGGCTATTGGTCAAAAAGGTAATATGGAAGGCATTGAAGGCTTTGATAATGGCAATGGTTTTATTGATAGTGATCAACATTATCAAGTTAAAGGTAAGCCAGGTCATTTTGTAGCAGGAGATATTGTCAGACCACATTTATTAACGACAGCAATTGGTCAGGCATCAATTGCAGTTGAAACTATAAATTTATATCTTAATAAAGTTGAAGAATTAGTTAAACGACCAAAAGTTGATAAACACCATTTTAATTTATTAGAAAAACTTAATGAAGTTAATATGTCGCCTTCAGCTTTTGGAGAAGGTCAAACTCGTGGAACAAACGAAGCAGATTTCTCAGTCCATAACTATGAAGATAAGACTACAAGTGACATTATTAATCATAGTAAATTATTTATGGGCCATTTCGAATTTACACCTAGAAATAAACGTGAACATATCGCCGTTTCTTCAGAAGAAGTTTTAGGTCATTTCCAGGAAAGACTAGTTGCACTTGATGAAGAAAAAATTGTTAAAGAAGCTGATCGTTGCATGAGTTGCGGTATGTGTTTTGAGTGTGATAACTGTGTTATCTACTGTCCTCAAGATGCTGTTAAACGTACACCAAAAGCTCAAGCAACTTTAGGTCGTTATGTTTATACTGATTATTCATTATGTATAGGTTGTCATATTTGTGCAGATGTGTGCCCTACAGGTTATATTGACATGGGATTAGGAAGTTAATCATGATAAAAATTACAACTTATACTTTAGAAATTATAAAATTTAAAGTATTTATCACATTATTGCTTATTATGATAATGGGAAGTTGTTTTGTACCTGTTGTTGCTGGAGACAAGATTGGACCTGAGATAACCGTTTCTAAAGCAGGAGGAGACGAATGTGTTCTTCCTGCAGATGAAATTAGACGTTTACATCCAGGTTTATTAAAACACGACAGAAATTCTACCATGCGTGAAGGTATACGTACTTTAAGCGATGGTGGACATTTAAAAGGAAGTTTAAAAGCATGTATTAATTGTCATGCCATTAAAGAAGATGGGAAGTACATTAATACTAGTAACCCCAATCACTTTTGTACAAGTTGTCATGTTTATGCTGGTGTTTCCTTTGATTGCTTCCAATGTCATCGCGACACACCTGAAAAATAATGTATTAAATATATAGTAAAATTTGAAACCAACACTTAATACTACAAAATTAATTTTTGGAATATCAAACATAATCTGTTTATTTGGGATTAAATATAATGTCAAGCAAAGCTTCTAATCAAACAACTGAACAATCAAAAACTGATTTAACAAAAAGAAAGTTTTTGTCTGGAACTGTAACTGGTTCAATGGTTGCAGCTGGAGTTTCAGTTGCTCCAGGTATATTCCTAACGCAAGTTGCACAAGCAAGAACAAATACATCTGCAGCAGTAACTTCCGATGTTCGATGGGGTATAGTAATTGATACTACAAAGAAAGTTGACTGGAATAAATGTGTAGATGCTTGTAATCGTGAACATGGCTTGGGTAATGAAACAAAATCTAATCAAGAACAAAAAACTGAATATATCAGAGTAGTCAAAGTAAAAAATAAAACGACTGGATATTCATCTACATTACCAGTAATGTGTCAACATTGTGAAACACCTCCTTGCGTTGATGTATGTCCTACTGGTGCCTCGATGAAAAGAGAAGATGGCATCGTTTATGTTGATCGTCACCTTTGTATTGGGTGTCGCTATTGTATGATGGCTTGTCCATATAAAGCTCGTTCATTCGTACACGAAACATTAACTGATCAAAAAGAAAATACACCTCGTGGCAAGGGCTGTGTTGAATCTTGTAATATGTGTGTCAATAGAATTGATCAGGGCTTAAAACCAGCATGTGTTGATGCAAGCGAAGGGGCAATGATATTTGGTGATTTAAATGATAAATCTAGTGAAATATCTAAATTCTTAGCGATACAAAATACTAAGCAAATACGCGCAGATTTACGTTTAAATACTGGTGTTAGATATCAGGGGATCTAAGGGAATATGAAATACTTACATTATCTTCAAATCAAAGGTAACTCGAAAGCTTACATAACGTTTATTGTTTCTTTAGCGGTTATTATCCTGATTGGACTGCTGTCAGTTTATCAAATGGAACATCAAGGACACTGGATTACTGGTATGAATAACCAGGTAGTTTGGGGTTTACCACATGTGTTTGCTATTTTTCTAATTGTTGCTGCATCTGGAGCATTAAATGTGGCTTCAATTTCATCTGCATTAGGTAAAAAAGCTTACAAACCTCTGGCTAGGTTATCAGGAGTAATGGCAATTGGTCTTTTAGTCGGCGGTTTAGTTATTTTACTACTTGATTTAGGTAGGCCAGATAGATTAATTGTTGCCATGACTGAATTTAATTTTACATCTATTTTCACCTGGAACATATTTCTTTATTCTGGCTTTATTGGAATAGTCGCAGTCTATTCATGGACTATGCTAGATCGGCCATATAATAAATTTACCAATATGGTTGGTACAGTTGCCTTTGTATGGCGTCTTATTTTAACGATGGGTACTGGTTCTATCTTCGGTATGCTAATTTCAAGAGAAGCCTATGATTCTGCATTATTGGCACCTATGTTTATAATTATGTCTTTCTCTTTTGGACTCGCTGTATATTTATTGTATTTATTAACTGCATATCGACTATCTGAGAGGCCTTTAGGAGATTATATTGTTACCAGGCTTCGTAACTTATTAGGAATTTTTGTTGCAGCTGTTGCTTTCATGGTACTCATTTATCATTTAACATTTTTATATTCTAGTGAGCATAGAGATGTATCTTTGTTTATTTTGCTTGATGGTGGTATTTATACATCATTATTTTGGATTGGACAGATTATTTTGGGAACAATAGCACCACTTGCTATTATTTATACTCCGTCAATGAAAAATAACCGTAATCTTTTGTCTTTAGCTTCAGTTCTAATTATTTTAGGTGGTTTTGTCCAGTTATATATCATAATTATTGGTGGTCAGGCTTATCCCATACAATTATTTCCAGGGTATGAAGTAACCAGTACCTTTGCAGATGGCATTGTTGCCCAATACTCCCCAAGCATCAATGAGTTTCTACTTGGTATTGCAGGTGTTTCAATTAGTTTATTAATTATAACCATTGCATTACGATTATTTCATTTATTACCGCTGAGTTTAGAAGATAAGTACGCAAATCCTCATCATAGTTAATTTTGAAATCTATTAAACTTTTATTATTATTATTTTTTAGCTGTATCCTTTTTAATCAAGTAAAGGCAGATAATAATTCATACGCTCAATCGCATTATGTTTTCCAATATAATGCGTTTCCTTCTGACTCCTTATCATCTTTGATGACAAATAAATATGGCTTTAAGCGTAGTAAAAATACTGCCTTAGTTAATATAACGATTATTGACAAGGATTCAGATAGTTTATTTAAAGGCATAAAAGCTGAAGTAAACGGCGCTATGAAAAATTTATTAGCTCAGGAAAGAAAATTAAAATTTAAAGAGATATTTGAAGATAATGCATATTACTATATTGCAGAAGTAAAAGTTGAACATAAAGATTTAGTCAATATGAACATAGAAGTTAAGCCATATAATGCTAATCAGCTTTTTACTTTTAAATTTACTAAGCAATTTATTACAAAATAAGTATGAACTAAGAGCATAGGTTTGATAACTGGATAAATTGTAGTATTGATAAATTCTCTGCTCTTTCTGAACCTTTAATTCCAATTAAATCAAATTGCTCTTGTGATATAATACCTTTTAAATTATTTCTGATTGTTTTTCTTCTTTGTTGAAAAGATAATTTAGATATTTTCTTGAACATTTCAATATTTTTTACAGCTAAGCCATGTGCCTTATCTGTATTGTTATAGGGTGTTAAACTAACAATTGCAGAGTCTACTTTTGGCATCGGTGTAAAAGCATTAGGTGGGACAATAAATTTTTTATCAATTTGATAAAAATACTGCATCAAAATACTTAGACGGCCATAGTTTTTAGTATTTGGTTTAGCAACAAGCCTATCTACAACTTCATTTTGCAGCATAAAATGCATATCTTTAATACATTGTCTAAATTGAATTAAATGAATTAATAGTGGTGTACTAATGTTGTATGGTAGATTTCCAACTAATCTATAAGTAGGTGTGGTAATGTCATCAGCATATAATGTCGAAAAATCAAACTGTAAGGCATCATGGCTTATTATATCTAACTTGTTATGATATTCACTAAACTGTCTGATAAGTATTGGAATTAAATCTCTATCAAGTTCGATAGCAGTTAAATGTTTAGCTTGTTTAATTAAGTATTTAGTTATCGCCCCTTTACCCGGCCCAATCTCAACTACAGACTGGTTTTTAGTGACAGACATCACCTGAATTATTTGATGAATAATCTGTTCATTATTTAAAAAGTTTTGTCCAAACCTTTTACGAGCTTTATGAGTAAACATTAAGCAACCTTATACATTATTTGTATTCATTGATTGTGCACATTCAATTGCATAAATCAGACTTCCTAAATTAATAGTATCTTTTTTTCCTGCTAAATCTAATGCAGTGCCGTGATCAACTGATGTTCTAATAAAGGGTAAGCCAAGCGTAATATTTACCGCATGACCAAACCCCAGGTGCTTTAAGACAGGAAGTCCCTGGTCATGATACATTGCAAGTACAACATCCGCTTTTGACATATATCCAGGTGTAAATATGGTATCTGCAGGAAAAGGTCCATAAGCTTCAATACCAATAGATTGGCAATATTGTATTGCCGGGATAATTTCATTAATTTCTTCCATACCTAAGTGACCATCTTCACCAGCATGTGGGTTTAGTCCACAAACATATATTTGTGGTTGCTTTAAATTAAATTTATGTTTTAATTCCTGGTTTAATAAAGTGATAATTGTTTCAATTGCATGTTTTCTTATCTGTGCAGGGATTTCAGTTAAGGGTAAATGAGTGGTAACTAAGGCAACACGTAATTGCTCACATGCAAGCATCATAATGACATCTTTAGCCTGGCTTTTTTCTGCTAAATACTCTGTATGTCCAGTAAAATCTGAGTCAGATAAATGTTCATACATATAATAATCATTGATTATGCCTTTATGTATTGGCCCAGTCACTAATCCCTTAATATTAGGTTGACTAAGTGAAAGTTCGATTGCTAAATCTAATGTTCTGAGTACATAAGGTGCATTTTTGTAATTAAGTTCCCCAATTACAACTTCTGTTACGATGGGTATATGAAGGCATAACAGCTGTTTGTTACCTGTGTAATAATGTTGTTCAGTAGTCAAAGAGCTTAAATCTTCAATAATATGGATATTAATATCACAATCTAATATATTGGCACGTTGTTGTAATAAAAGGTAATCGGCAATTACTATGATTGGATATTTAGTATCACCATTAGCAAGTAAAACAGCAAGGTCTACACCTATACCAGCAGGCTCTCCAGCAGTATATAATAAATACATTGATATATTAATTGCTATGACTCACAAAATTTCTATATGTGCTTCATCACGGATTTGGCGAAGCCAATAAAGTTTTTTCTCAGAAATTGATTTTTGTCTAAGATTCTCTCGTATCTTATTACGAATAAATTCGTCACTATTATCTCTTTTCCTACGCTCAAGCACTTGAATTAAATGGAAACCAAAAGGAGTTTTAACAATAGGGCTTATTTCATTGATACTAAGATTTGTTAATGCCAAATCAAACTCTGGCACCATTGTGCCCGGTTTAAACCAGCCTAGATCACCACCTTGAGATGCTGAAACTTTATCGTCTGAATGTGCTTTAGAAAGTTTAGCAAAGTCTTCTCCAGCAACTAGTCTAACGCGTAGATTACTTAGGTGTTCTTTGGCTTGTTCATCATTAATGTTTAAGTTAGTTTTGATTAGAATATGACGAGCATGGGTTTCATTTATTTCATGCTGCAAGGCATTTTTAGTTTCTAATAGCTTAACAATTATAAATCCAATATCAGAACGAATAGGTTTTGAAAATGAGCCAATAGTTAGTTTAGGAGTTACTTCAGCGATCATTGATGGTAGCTCATTACCCTTGCGCCATCCGAGATCGCCGCCTTCAAGTGCATTGCCAGCATCAGAAAATTCTATCGCAGTATTTCTAAAATCAGCACCATCTAATAATTTTTTGTATACTTCATTCGCTCTAATTTTAAGTTCATCAATTTTGTCGGAGGAAGCACCTTCAGGAATTGAAAATAAAATGATTGCAGGGTGATAAAGTGTATTAGCATCTATTTCATCTTTAAAGTTTAGCAGATAATTATCAACATCATGATTTGATATAATAACCTTACTATCAACAAATTTTTGTTGTAAACGACTCAGAGTTATTTGTTGTTGAATTTGTAGGCGAAAATCTTCGTAATCAATATTTTGTTCTTTTAAGGCTGAAATAAAATCTGTTAGACTTAGATTGTTTTTTTCGGCCATTTTATGGATTGAACGATTAAGAGTCGTTTCATCTTGTCTAATACCGACTTGTTTAGCAAGATTCATTTGAATTTTATCCATAATAAGTTTATCTAACACTTTTTTAGATAAAATATTGGCTGGGGGAAGACTTTTCCCCTGTTGCTTTAGGTTACCAACGATAGATTTAAAATTTCGTTCAAGTTCAACTTTTGTAATGACATCATCATCCACAATGGCAACTATTCGGTCAAGTTCTTTCATATCTGCATAGCATGCAAATGGCCATATGCTAATACAGATTACAATCATTTTATGGATAAAATTTTTGGGGTATGTCATTTTGATTCCTAGCAATTAATAAATACTCTTAGCACCTGGTATTTGTTCAGACAAATGTGTTGCATCAATGTTCCCAAAAGAGCTTAATCCTTTAAACATAATTCTAAACATGATGCTGTTATCAATTTCTCCTGTTAATGAATCACGCTCATGTTCCAAAGCCAGGCGAATTGCATAACAGCAGCTATCATATTCAAAACCTAATAGCGCATTTGAAACATATTTTTGTTCGCTCTTATACTTAAGTGAACTTAACATTAGCCAATTAGGGACTAATTCCCAGTAATTAGAATAGCTAATTGTTTTATCAAGTGTTTCATTACTATCATCGTTATATGATAAATTAATTATATGATTGTTATCATGATAATATTGAAGATTGAAATTAGCTTGTCCAATTTGTTTGTTATTTGAGTTACCTTTAGCCTTATAATTATACAGTAAGGATAAGCGGGTACGCCAGTGAGAATGAAATTCTGAGGCAAGTTCTATAGCGGTTGCAGAATGCTTATCAGTTAAATCACTATAGGATTTATTTAGATGAACATTTCTATCGTCAAAATACCAGATTTGACCAATAGAAGCACGAAATGATTCTAAACCATTTTCATTGATAAGACGTGTTGTTAATGCGCTGGTTAATTGATTTGCATCTGCTAACCTGTCAACACCTGTAAAACGATTTTCTTTGAATAGTTGGCTAAAGCTAAAATTAGTTAAATCAGTATCAAATACAGGGAAATCTGACTGATTAACATCTTTAACATTAAGGTAATAAAGTCTTGGTTCAAGCGTATGAAGATATTGCTGCTCAAAAAAACTACTTTGACGTTCAAAAAACAAACCAGTATCCAAACTAAAAAGGGGGATGGAACGGGAATAATCTTCAGTATTCGTATTATTTTCTGTTAAATGATATTTTAATAGATCCAAGGAAACTTTAGGTTTGATAAAGCTATAGTCATTAAGGAAATTTAGCATAAATGAAGGACGTAGGTGATAGCGATTACCTTCAGGTAAATTTAGGCTAGTATTACTATTTTTCTTAAAATTCACAAACTCTGAATCAATACTCAATTGTAGAGGGATTTGAGTCCTTAGAAATTGATTCCACTGTTTGTCATAATTAACTTTGAACTGTGGTAGCCTGCTATAAATATTGGTATTAACTGTGGTAACCTGATATTGTTGAAGTCGGCCAAGAACGGATAATGAACCGCCAAAAAGTTTATCACGGTGTGATATGGTCAAAGAGCGGTTAAGGTTATTTTCATTGTTATTCAGTGTTTGCTGATTAAAGTCTCGGTTAAAATAATTATCAGAAAGGTAGTTATAATCAAGAGATAGATCCCATTTTTCAGCCAAATGATGATGAACAACCGATAAAGCTTGTCTCTGAGATTCTATATCAGAACCATACTTAGATATTTCTTTTTCGCTTCGAATTTGATCGTAGTCAGTATCATAAATATGATTGATATTGACAGTTGTCTTTGACTTGCTGCTTAAATGCCGTATTTCATGATTTAAAAACAATCCTCTTTTCGACATAATAGACGGCGTGATGGTGTAATCTTTATTGGCGGCAATGTTCCAATAATAAGGCAAACTTAAATTCATTCCTAAGTCACTTGAATAATAGACAGTTGGAAAAAGAACACCACTCATTCTTTCTTTACCCAGTGGGAATTGAATATAAGGTAAATAAAATACCGGTAAATCTTTAATATAAAATATTATATTTTTACCTTCACCAATATTTTTATTAGGGTAAAGACTTATTTCCTGCCCTCTTAATGCCCAGCTTTCATTTTCTCTCGGACAGGTAGAAAAACTTGCATCAGTTAAATGGCTTATATCAGGTGAAAATGTAATATTTTCTGCACGTCCCTGAAAGTTGTCAGTTATAGCTGTATATTCAGCATTCTTAATTTCTCCATTCTTTGTTTTAGTAAAATAAAACAGTTTATCGCCACTAATATTCATATCCTGATTATTAAAGGTAACGGCTTCATGGGCACTAAATAACTCTTGAGATAAATCATAGCTGGCTTTATTTGATTGTATCCTATTGCCATTTTGTTGTATTTCAACATGACCTGAAAATTGAACAATATTTTCTGTATCTTTAGTAACTTCTTCGGCAAATATTTCAGTAAGCTTGTTTAATGGCTTTGTTAAAGTTTGGTGAGTATGATTGTTTGATTTTAACTGATGAACACAATTTAGTCTGTTTACAGAATAAAATTCAGTTGCAGTAATATTTTCAGGCAATCGTGTTTTATCAACAACATTATCTTCAATATTAACTATATTATGGGTAATGCTTGATGTATCAGCATTTAAAGAAATTGAAAAAAGAGGTAAAAATAGAATTAATATGGAAAAAATAAAATGAAACATTGTGTTGTTAAAGAAAAATGTCGTTAAAGAAAATTTAAGACTTAACTGTCATAGCAACAGTATAGGTTTTTCCCTGTTTAACTTTTTTATAGTTGCCAAAAATATCATTAAAGCTGCGTTGAATAAACTTTCTCATTCCGGTAATCGTAACAACATAGAAACGTCCACCTGGCGCCAGGTAATTATAGGCATCGATCATATATAGGGAAAGCATTTCATTACCAACTTTTGCAGGTAGATTTGATACGATTAGAGAAAAAGTTTGTGGTGGAATTTGATTAAAACCATTACTTAAAAAAATATCACAATTATCGAGCTTATTTAACTTCGCATTTTTTTTGCTGTAATCAATTGCAACAAAATCTTTATCAACCATCACGACTGAGTTGCTAGTGTTTTTTGCCATATAAAGACCTAATGGGCCATAACCGCAACCAACATCAAGACAATGATCATCTGCATTCATTGATAAGTTTTCGAGTAATAAACGACTACCTTCATCTAAGTTTCTAGGAGAAAATAGTCCCCAGGTAGTATTAAATTTAAATGCTTGTTGGTTGATAGTTTCAGAGAAAGTTAGATCTTCTCGAAAGTTCTCAATATCCTTAAACGATGATGACATAGGGTTTCTATTTGAATAGTTTATTTTTTAATTGTGAAAATAAGCCCTTAGGCTTTTCAGGTACAAATGAGTCCACATCAGGCAGATTATCGATTTCATTTATTAAGATGTCACAATTTTGTGGTCGTGCTTCAGGATCAACTTCAGTAGCCCAGTCGATAATATTTAGGAATTCAGGTGAATATAAATTCATATAGGCCTTAACGGCTGGTACTAATTTGTCATCTTGTTTTCGCTCTTTTGAAGGGGGCAATGCACGACCATCAATACTACTTCTAATGGTTGCACCCATTGCATAAATATCCGTCCAGGGACCAAGGTAACCACGCTCAGTCACCTGTTCAATTGGGGCAAAACCTGCAGTCGCTACCAATTTATTATCATATAAACGACTTTCCTGAGTTTCTCTAACTGCTCCAAAATCTAATAATAAAGGCTTGCCACCGGGACGCAAATGTATATTTCCGGGCTTAATATCTAGATGAAGCATTTTTTGTTCATGGATAACCTTTAATGCTTTTAAGCTTTCTACAAAAACAATACGTAACAGTTTTTCACTTAATTGTCCTTGTTGCTTACGAATGTAAGATTGTAAATTAACCCCTTTAACCTCATCCATGACCATATAGTTGGTGCCATTTGCCGGGAAGAAGGTGATGACATTGACAATATTTTCATGCTTTAGCAGTGCTAAGCTACTTGCTTCTTGAATAAATAGTTTTTTTCCTTTTACAAGTGATGATTCTTCAGCTTTTGATTTACTGACAACCTTACAGTCATCAATTCGTACGGCTAATTTTTGAGGCATATATTCTTTAATAACAACAGGGTTGTCTGTCTCTTTGTGATGGGCCTTATAAACAATACTAAAACCGCCTCCACCAAGAACTGAATCAATGACATATTCATCAATCACAGTTCCACTTGCTAATGCATTATTTTTTTCCATAATAGTTCTATTATTTATTATTTGATTTCGTACATGTTTTTTATGATTAGAGGTATAATAACATTTGTTAAAACTTATCGTACATAAAATCTATGAATTTAAAAAGAAAATCTGGAAATCTATTTATTATTAGTGCACCTTCTGGTGCAGGTAAGACATCATTAATCAAGGCTTTGTTATCAAATTCAGATGACATTCAATTATCAGTTTCGCATACAACACGTAATAAAAGAGCAACTGAACAGGATGGAGTCGATTATTTTTTTATCTCAGTTGATGAATATAAAGATATGGTCGATAAAGAGCAATTTGTTGAACATGCAAAAGTGTTTGATAACTTTTACGGAACCTCGTCAGCACATATACAGCAAGTGCTTGATACAGGTAAAGATCTTATTTTAGAAATTGACTGGCAGGGAGCTGAACAGGTCAGGCTTAAGTTTCCACATGCAATATCAATTTTTATATTACCCCCAAGCAAACAGGAATTGGCAAATAGATTAAATAGCCGAGGCCTTGATAGTGAAGATGTTATTCAAAAGCGCATGGAGCAGGCAGAAAAAGAAATGTCACATTGTCCTAATTTTGACTACATTGTTGTCAATGAACAGTTTGAGCAGGCATTAAATGAATTGAATGTAATTATTATCAGTCAAAGCTTAACTAAAGAGTCACAATTTAAAAATTTAGAGACACTTTTAAATGATTTACTTGCAAATTAATTAACTAAGTCTATTTGACGCTAGCCTCAGACAAGAGTTTTATTGTACAATACGCAGTTCAAAAAATTATTTGTATACTGCTAATCTTTCATTAAAATATCACCAGTATAGTTACCTTAAGGAAATAAAATGGCACGCGTAACCGTAGAAGATTGTTTAGAATATGTTGAAAATCGTTTTGAGCTTGTTAGAGTTGCAACTCAGAGAGCTCGACAAATAGCCAATGGTAGTGAGCCATTAGTCGAAGTTGATAAGGATAAGCCAACGGTGATTGCATTAAGAGAAATTGCCGAACAAAAGATTGATCCAAGAACTTTTGACGAAGTTAAAGCAACTAATCATGTTGGAGAGTCAGTAACGACTGAAGAAGAAAGCAGCGAAGAAATTTCTGCTTAAGTATCATTTTATAAGAACAAGCCATGTTCTTAATTAGTGATTTATGTCTTATTTTAGAATCATACCTTGATAAAGAAGGTATTGAACTAGTCTATAAAGCCTACCTGTTTGGTGCAGAGGCCCATGATGGGCAAACTCGCATGTCGGGTGAGCCATATATCTATCACCCCATTGCCGTAGCCAGAATTCTCGCCGACATGCGTATGGATGCGCAAACACTTGTTGCTGCAATGCTGCATGATGTTATTGAAGATACAGAAATAGCCAAAGAACAGGTGGCCGATGAATTTGGCCAGGAAGTGGCCGAAATAGTTGATGGTTTAACAAAACTTGATAACATTAAATTTAATAGTAAGGATGAAGCAAAAGCTGAAAGTTTCCGTAAACTAGTGTTAGCGATGGTTAATGACTTACGTGTTATTTTAATCAAACTGGCTGACAGACTTCATAATATGCGTACTTTAGGGGCGATGGCCCAAGAAAAAAAGGTTCGTATTGCAAGAGAAACCCTGGATATTTATGCGCCGATTGCTAATCGTCTGGGTATGAGTCATTTACGGTACGAATTGGAAGAATTGGGTTTTCAAGCCTGTAATCCAATGCGCTACAGGGTACTTAAAGAATCGGTTGATAAAATTCGCGGAAATCGACGTGAAGTGATTAGCAAGTTAAAGTTGGCATTTACAGAACGTCTTGAATCAGAAAAAATGCCAAGTATTGTTGATGGCAGAGAAAAACACTTATTTAGTATTTATAAAAAAATGCGTACCAAGCATCTGCCATTTGATGAAGTTTTTGATGTTTATGGTTTTCGAATTTGTGTGCAAACGGTTGATGACTGTTATCGTACCTTAGGCATCATTCATAACTTGTTTAAACCCGTACCCGGTAAATTTAAAGATTATATTGCTATCCCAAAAATAAATGGCTACCAGTCCTTACATACTGTTTTATTTAGCCCAATGGGAGTGCCGATTGAAGTACAAATTCGCACTAAGGATATGCATACAGTTGCCGAAAATGGTGTCGCTTCTCACTGGGTTTACAAAGCCAGTACAAATAGTGACGATGATATTTCATTAGCTCAAAAGCGTACTCGTCAATGGTTGCAGAACTTATTGGACATCCAGCAACATGCCGGTGATTCCATTGAATTTTTAGAAAACGTCAAAATTGATTTATTCCCGGATGAAGTCTATGTATTTACGCCTAAAGGTAAGATTATGGAGTTACCCAGAGGTGCCACAGCGGTCGATTTTGCCTATGCGGTACATACAGGTGTAGGAAATTCCTGTGTGGGAGTAAAAATCAACCATCAGGTAGTGCCGCTAAATTCAGTATTACATAATGGCGATACTATTGAGATAAAAACTGTCGAAGGTTCTAATCCTAATCCATCCTGGCTAAATTTTGTCTTTACTGCTAAAGCAAGAAGTAATATCAGACACACTTTAAAAGCAATGCATAAAGAAGAATCAATCGTTTTAGGTGAGCGACTGCTTAATAGATGTTTAAGTAAGGTGAATATGAACCTTTATGATATTCCTGAAAGTAAAATTGATGCACTTATTGATGAATATAAGCTAGACTCTTTAGATGATTTATTGTTTGACTTAGGCATGGGTAAACGATTGCCTCAACTTGTGGCTCGCCAACTCCTGCCTCAAGAAATAGTTGAAGAACAAGACCAAAATAATGAGCAATTATCATCTCTGGCAATTAAAGGAACTGAAGGTACGGTTGTTAGTTATGCTAAATGCTGTCACCCTATTCCTGGCGATGAAATTATTGGCAATATGAGTTCTGGCCGAGGACTAGTGATTCATACCAAGGATTGTGTCAATGTTCAGGAAATGATTAAAATGCCTGAAAAGTGGTTCTCGGTGGAATGGAGTGATAATGTTGAAGGTGAATTCAATGTTGCTTTACGTTTACTGGTTGAACAGAAAAAAGGTGTGTTAGCTATTGTTGCCTCAATTATTTCCGGCGAAGAAGCGAATATCGAAAAGGTAACAACAACAGATAAAGAAGGCAATTACTCGTATATCGATTTTATAATCTCAGTGAGAAACAGAATTCATTTAGCGAATTTAATTAAAAAAATTCGTCATGAATCGTTTGTTGCCAGAATTAGTAGATTTTAATAACAGTCTCACGTCATACTCTTTTATAACAATAAAACTCAAATACTCAAGCTAAAAGAAAATTTATATTTATCTGCATTAATAGGCTCAATATTATAATCAATTGTTTTTGCAAGCTTTGCTATTTCATACAAACCCATACCGGCACTTTCTTCTTGATTGATTTTTCTTAATTCCCGATAACGTTTTCTAATGCTTTCTTTATCTAAAGACAAAATATGCTTTAATTCAGTTTCAATTATTCGTTTATCATCTATGGATATTATATTGTCAGAAGTAATTTGATATAAATCATCTTGAAGTCTCAGAACTTCTATAAATCCAACAGGCTCAATTTCTCGTGAACCTTCTTTTTTCGTTTTAGCGTGACTCATAATATTTCGACATAACTCTATTATGATGGATTTTAATTGATTCAGAATTTTTGTATCTTCAATATTTAATTTTAAATTATCTACACAGGTCTCTAAGAAATTTTGACTGATGACACCATGATAGTTCAATATTTCAATTTTTTCTTGAAGCTTAGTCAAGTTCTTCTCGACTGTAAAGGCAACCACTGTAATGTCATCATTACGTTCACTGTCACCTTGGTATTTTTCAAGCTCATTAAGTAAAAATTCTTTTTGTTTTTCCATTTTGTTGTTATGAGCTTCTTTTAAAAGAGCTTTAAATCTGTTTTTACCAAAAGGAAAATCTTTATCGCCACCATTTTGATCTAGGTAGCCGTCAGAAGTAATATATAGCTGTAATTGAGAAGTGATTTCTATGGTATGTTCAGTGAACTGATAATTATTGTCTGATTTTTTATATCCAATAGAATGACGGTTCCCTTTTATCATCTTAAGTTCATTATCCTGAAAATAGAATAAAGGTGTTTCAGCGCCACTATATTTAATATAGTTTTGATGCTTATTGTAGTACAAAACACCACCATCAAAGCCCGCATTAGAGATAGCTTCCTGATTATCCTGTTTTAAAAGATGTTTCATACTTTTATTAAATATTGAAAGAATTTTTGCAGGAGAGACTATTTCATCACTGTTAATAATTCTTGAGACCAGTTGTCTCTCAATGGACTTTACGAGCATCGTAACAAAAGCACCTGGTACACCATGTCCTGTACAGTCAATTACCATGATCAGTACCTCATCATTACGTAGTTCTGATACTAGATAGATGTCTCCTCCTACAATATCCTTAGGGTTCCACATGGTAAAATAGTCACTAAAATAAGTATTAAAAATGTCATTAGATGGAATCAAAGCTTGTTGAATAAAGGAGGCGTATTCAATTGATTCTCTTGTATGACGATGCAGTTCTTCAAATTTATTTTTTGAGGCTTCGAGTTCTTTGTTATGCTCTAATATCGACTGACGCATACTGAAAAACTCTTGGATCATGTATCCAATTTCATCATTGTAATAAGATTGTTTTTCAATTATAGGCTTATTGCTTTGAAATGATTCAATCGCCCCGGTCAGGAATAAAACAGGTTTATTGACTTTTATGCGTATTAAAATGAATATGAGAATGTTGCCAACTATAAACAATGTGCCGACTAACATAATGAGATAAAAATACATCAATACATTATCTTTTAGTGTCTTAATTTGAATTTCAGTGCGATCGTTTAACATAACCAGTAATTCATGAATTGGTAACATGATTTTCTGTTTCGCATTATAATATTGATCAGAGTGTAAGATGGCCGTTGCATTATCTAGTTGCCCTTGTTCAATTTCTTTAAAAGCACGTTGTTCTAATTTAACAAGATCATCAGAATTGGTTTTTGACAACAATAGTTTTGCAAGTTCTTCATTGGTAAAAGGCAACTGCTTTATCAATGAGTCAATCGACTTTGCTTCTCCGTCAACATGTAAAAGCTCACGCATTTGTTTATCCAGATCCCAGTAAATCCCGAAATATTTTACGGGGCGACTTTTTTCACCGTTTCTAATAGCAAGTACATCATCGAAATTATTTTTAAACGCTTTATCTCCAGTTGCAGCAAAATTGCGTGCAAAACGAGTCAGATCATCTGAACTTTGCCTTAATAAATCCGTAACCTTATACATTTCGTATCGTTCTTTATGTGCATTGGCCAGAGCGTTTTCCAGACGATCAAAAACAATAATCTCATAGATCAAAAAGACTGCGACAGTTAATTCAAAAATAATGATGCCGATAGTAAATTTTTGTAAGCTTATATGAAGTAGATTGCTGTTGTGATAGGTATAAAAAGCAGTAAAAGCAAATAATATCAACAAGCCCGAGACAAAAAGTATTTCTTCAATTTGAAAAATCTCTAAAATTTTGACAGAGTGTTCTTTAACCTGGTTTTTTATATCGTGCTGATAAGTCCCAAACCATTTGTCTCGGATTAGCTTATGTTGTTCATGTGTCATACTTTTTATCGATTTATCAATAATACTGTGAAGCAGGGGCATATCGGAACGAACGGCGGCATAAACCTTAATAGGATTTCGTTCAACTATAGGAGCATTTAAAATGATAGAATCTATAAAATTATTTTGTAGTACATAGCTTGTCGAAGGATTATCACCGATATAGGCTTCTGCTTCTCCTGTCATTACTTTACGCAAGGCATCAAGAATATTAGGTGATGTAATGACTTTTATATCTGGATAGTTGGTTTTTACCCAAGAAACCACCTCAAAGCCTTCAACTAAAGAGATGGTTTGGCCGTTTAATTTGCTTAATTGGTTGTAGCGCTTGCTATCATTTTTTGTAAATAAAAACTCTGGCAATGTTAAGTAAGGGGTCGTATATGTTAAGTAGTTTTCACGCTCTTTAGCATAATAAAGTGAGGGTAACATATCTATTTGACGAAGTTTTATCGCTTCAAGTAGTTCTATCCAGTTTTTCCCTGTTTCGACTTTAAACTTCAGTCCACTAATTGTTTCTATCAGAGCCAAATAGTCATTCGCTATGCCTTCATAATTACCGGAAACATTGACGAAATCAAAAGGAGCCCAATCCATTTCTCCGCCGACAATAACTTGAGGACGTTTTTTTATCCATGCCTGCTCTGCGGCAGTTAAATTCAATTTAACAGAATCATTTTTGTCTTTTATTTCAGTGATGCCAATCCATTTTTCTATCAGTTTATCTATGGTGGATTTTGGAATATCTGCTATAGCCTTATTCATAATTGAGAGCAATTCAGGGTACTCTGGTAATATCCCCATATGAACTGGATGTTCAGTTTCTGCTGTAAAAGATGGAACAATATCATCAAAAAGATACTTTCTAATTTGGTGATGGTAAGTTATGTATCCTAAAATAGCATCTACTTCTCCGTATTGAAGCATTTCCATTTGTTGTCGGGGTGAAGATGCACTCACAATATTGATATCTTGTATCTCATTTGCATACAGATTCATCATTTGGTGACCATTGAGAACGGCTAATCTTTTGTTCTGTAAAGCACTAGTATTATTGATAGCTTGTCTTTGTTTTCTGGAAGTAAAAATATAAAGCGGAGTGTTGAAATAAGCGTGAGTATAACGGTAGAGTTTATCGTTGACTGGTGTTTTAAAGATTGAAAAAATACCATGCAAATTAAGTTCTTTTGCACGTTTTTTCACTGCAACTGGATTATTTACAAGGTCTGAAATTCGTATTTTTTTATTAATTTTTTTTTCAATTATCTTTATGTAATCAGGAAAAAGTCCTTCTATTTGACCATTTTGATTTTTAAATACTAAGGGTTCTTGAGAGCTTATTATAGAAAAGTGAATTTCACTTTGTTCTTGTAACCATTTTTGCTCTTTATCAGAAAACTCAATGTTATCAGTATTATCATTTGTGACAGCATATGATGTTACAACAAAAAATAAAAACAATATTGTGAAAAAGCTTTTAAACATTTATTTCTCAGTCATTTTTTATGAAGAAAGAAAATAAGTAGATACAATTATAAACCAAAGATTTACAAAGTAATTTATATCCTTTCGTTTAAATAGTTAAATATCAAATGATGCTCCTGAATATTAAGATAGTTTAACTACAAATGAAATAAATACTATCATTTTTTCAGGTTCTTACTTTCTAATGGGGTTAAACAAATGGGGGGCTACTTTATGTGAAACAAGATGGTCAGGTGGTATTTATCAATTTCGTTTACATTTTAATTTTAATTTCAAGTTTTACCTCTTAATCCATTAGAAGACATCATAGTAAATATTGACTTTCTAAGCAGAATCTTTATAATCGCTAGCAGCTAGAAAGAAAGTCTCATGTTTATTTTCTCCATTTCGTTGTTTCCTCGTAATACCACGTCCTGAAGTTTTTAAGTACCAGTCCATTTTTTTTGCTATACAAGCCTATTAAAGGCAAATTTTTTTAATTTTAGGATATTATTATGTCAAATACAGTAAAAGGAACCGTTAAGTGGTTCAACGAAGCTAAAGGTTTTGGTTTTTTAGAGCAACAATCTGGTCCAGATGTTTTCGCTCACTTTAGTGCAATTGCAAGTTCAGGTTTTAAGACTCTAGCGGAAGGTCAGAGTGTTGAGTTTATTGTAACTCAAGGACCAAAAGGCCCACAAGCTGAGAATATTGTAGCTATTTAGTCTTCAATAATACTAAGATTTATTGAATTAAGTCTTAGTATTTTAAAAAAGGGCAACCGTCAATAGGCTTGCCCTTTTTTATTGCTTGTAATTTGTTAAATACTTGCTGCAGTGATATCACTAACTTTTCACATAAATCAATCAAGCACCTGAAAGTTGAGACCTTAGATAAAAACAGTAAACTAAGGTAATAAAAAAATTGATCTGTACTTTTAATTTCACTTACCTTATTAAACCTACGATTACATCCTGAAACATAATTGACACCAACTTCAACCTTCTTCAATACTTCTCAATATCACTTGCCTTAAAATCAATGGATTAATTATGTCATCATAAATGAATATGCTATGCTATATTTAAAGGTATAAAATTTCACTAACTTATCACTCAATTAAGGTAGTTCGATGTCTCAATCTAATGCAACTAAAGAAGATCATATTGAGGTAAAAAATACCACCTGCTATATGTGTGCCTGTCGCTGTGGTATCCGCGTCACCTTAAAAAATAATGAAGTTCGATATATTCAGGGAAATCCGGATCACCCGCTAAATAATGGAGTCATCTGCGCAAAAGGTTCTTCCGGAATTATGAAGCAATATTCTCCGGGACGTTTGACTCAGCCTTTACGACGAAAACAAGGTGCAGAACGAGGTGATAATGATTTTGAAGTAATTTCCTGGGAAGAAGCCTTTGAATTTTTAGAAAATAAATTAAAAGAGTTAAGAAAAACCGATCCTAAAAAGTTTGCTTTATTTACCGGTCGGGATCAAATGCAGGCTTTAACCGGTTTATTTGCCAAGCAGTTTGGTACTCCAAACTATGCGGCTCATGGTGGTTTTTGCTCGGTCAATATGGCTGCTGGTATGATTTATACCATTGGTGGTTCTTTTTGGGAGTTTGGTGGCCCGGATTTGGAGCGCTCAAAACTCTTTGTGATGTTTGGTACCGCTGAGGATCATCACTCCAATCCATTAAAAATTGAGCTTGCCAAGTTTAAACGCAAAGGTGGTCGTTTTATTTCGATTAACCCCGTTCGCACCGGTTATTCAGCGGTCGCAGATCAATGGGTACCAATTAGGCCAGGCACCGATGGCGCATTAATTTTAGCGATTATTCATGAAATTATTCAACAAGGTCTTTATGATCGTGACTTTTTAATTCAATATACCAATTCAGCCGAGCTGGTCAATATTGATGAAGCAGATGATGAGCAAGGTCTATTTATTCGTGCAAAATCTAAAGACCTGGATGCCGATAGCTGTATTGACCCACAAAATAAGCTGTGGTGGGATAGACATGAAAATAGTGCGGTTGAAACACATTTACAAAGTGCCGATCCCTATTTATTAGGTGAATTTACCCTTGGTGCAGAAGTGACAACCCGAGAAGGTAAACAACAATGCTCGAAGGCTGGTACAAAAGTAAAGCCTGCCTTTCAATTACTCGTTGAGCGGGTTAAAGAATATACACCTAAATGGGCCGCAACGATTACCGGGATTGATGAAGAAACCATTAAGCAGCTTGCTCATGAAATGGGTATAACGGCCCGTGATCAAAAAATTGAACTTCCCATTCCCTGGACTGATACCTGGGGTAATGAACATGAAAGTGTGACCGGGAATCCGGTGTCATTTCATGCCATGCGTGGATTAGCCGCTCATTCAAATGGCTTCCATAGTATTCGTTCTTTAGCTATTTTAATGACGCTATTAGGTACTATTGACAGACCCGGTGGTTTTAGACATAAGGCGCCTTTTCCAAGACCCATCCCACCCTGTGCTAAAACACCCAAAGGCCCGGAAGGCGTTAAGCCTGATACCCCATTAGCAGGAATGGCCCTGGGTTGGCCAGCCGATCCGGATGATTTATTTGTGGATAATGATGGAGAGCCGGTGCGTCTGGATAAGGCATTTTCCTGGGAATATCCATTATCGGTTCATGGGCTGATGCACAATGCTATTACCAATGCCTGGCGAGGTGATCCTTATCCGATAGATACCTTGATGATTTTTATGGCTAATATGGCCTGGAACTCGTCCATGAATACCGTTTCTGTTAGAGACATGCTCAAGGATAAGGATGAGCACGGCAATTATAAAATTCCTAACATTGTTGTTTGTGATGCTTTTCAATCAGAAATGGTCGCTTTTGCAGATTTAGTGCTTCCTGATACCTCTTATTTAGAACGCCACGATGTGATGTCTATGCTGGATCGGCCAATTTCAGAATATGACGGCCCGGTAGACTCGGTTCGTATTCCTATTTTGCCGCCACTTGGAAATTCAAAACCCTTTCAGGAAGTGTTAATTGAACTTGGTTCGCGCTTAAAGCTTCCGGCTTTTGTTAATGATAAGGGGGATAGAAAATACCGTGATTATCCGGATTTCGTGATTAATTACGAAACTGAAGCGGGATCAGGTATAGGCTTTTTAGCTGGCTGGCGGGGAAAGGCGGGCGAAAAATTTATGAAAGGTGAGCCCAATCCCAATCAATGGGAGATGTATGAGAAGAACAATTGTGTCTATCAGTACCATTTGCCTAAGTCTTATCAATATATGCGCAACTTCAATAAGGGTTACTTGCAATGGTCTCGAAAGCACAGGCTGACTCGTTTTGCCGAGCCAATTACCATTCATGTTTATTCTGAAGTACTGCAAAAATTTAAATTAGCAGCGATGGGTAAACGACAGGGTAAGCAGCCGCCGGAACACCTCAGAGAACGAGTTAAAACTTTTTTTGACCCATTACCGCTATATTATGTGCCTTTAGAGTCTCAACTAACCGATACTCAAAAGTATCCTTTAAATGCGGTAACGCAAAGACCTATGGCGATGTACCATTCCTGGGATTCACAAAATGCCTGGTTGCGTCAGATCCATGCTCATAATTACCTTTATGTTAACCCCAAAACAGCTAATGCCAGTGGTATTAGTGATGATGATTGGATCTGGATTGAATCGATGCATGGCAAGGTGCGTTGTCAATGTCGTTATAGTGAAGCAGTTGAGCCGGGTACCGTATGGACCTGGAATGCAATTGGCAAAGGTTCAGGTGCCTGGGGACTATCACCTAAGGCCAATGAATCGCAGCGAGGCTTTTTATTAAATCATATTATTTCTGAAGAATTACCGCCCAATCATGAACATAAGCATTTATCAAATTCTGATCCGGTCACCGGTCAAGCAGCCTGGTATGATGTTAGAGTAAAGATTTATAAAGCGGATGATCAGCATAATCAGAAAACCTGGCCGCAATTTAAAACCCATAAACAGATACCGGGAACAGTGAAAGATAAGCCAAAATGGTTTGCTTTTTTTGCCGGACTCGATAAGTTTAAAGGGGGACAGTCATGAACTTAAACATAGAAAAAGTCATGAACCTAATTAAAGAAAAAGCCATGAACTTAAACATAGAAAAAGTCATGAACCTAAATATAGAAAAAGGCCTGAATCTATATAGGGAAACAAGCTTATGAAACAGTATAAAACCTCTAAACAATTAGCTCTGGTTATTGACCTTAATGTATGTGTTGGCTGTCACGCTTGTGTCACCAATTGTAAAGAGTGGAATACATCCGGTTCTGCCGGTGCCTTAAGTGATGATAATCCTTACGATAAAGATCCGACCGGTACTTTTTTTAACCGGGTACAAACCTATGAAATTGGCGAGTATCCTAAAACGGAAACCATACATTTTCCTAAATCCTGTTTACATTGTGAAGAACCACCCTGTGTTCCGGTATGCCCAACAGGAGCCAGTTATAAACGAGAAGAAGATGGTATTGTTCTGGTGGATTACGATAAATGCATTGGTTGTCGCTATTGCTCCTGGGCTTGTCCCTATGGTGCAAGAGAAATTGATGAACACCAAAAAGTGATGAAAAAATGTACCTTATGTGTGGATAGAATTTATGATACAGACTTGCCGGAAGAAGAACGTAAACCGGCCTGTGTTTTAGCCTGCCCGACTAGCGCCAGACTGTTTGGAGATGTTCATGATCCTGACTCGGAAGTATCAGAAGCGATTCGAGAACAAGGTGGTTATCAGTTAATGCCGGAATGGGGCAGTAAACCTTCCAATCATTACTTACCCAGACGCAAGCAAAAAGTGAAACATAGTCCGGAAGAGTTAGAACGCGTGGATAACCCGTTGAAGAAAGAAGATTATCAGGCTGAGGATAGTGCAGGGCCGTCACTGGATGATGTAACCAGTTGGTAACTATTGTTGTAGAAATTAAAGTGTTGTAGAAATTAAAGAATAGAGTAGCAAGGAAAAAACTATGCAACCAGCATTTTCAGTAATATTTTTAACCACCTTAATTGGTATGGGGCAGGGTGTGTTTTTAGCTATCTATACCGAGCATGTGTATTCTGTACTTAATGTGGTTCAGCAAAGCAATAATAGTCAATTTTATGTTATTGGTAGCGTTGTTGCTCTGGGGTTATTAGTGCTAGGCTTGTTCGCATCATTTTTTCATTTGGGTCATCCGGAACGTGCCTGGCGAGCGGCTACTATGTGGCGTACTTCATGGTTGTCGCGTGAGGTTATTGTATTACCGATTGTGATGTTTTTTGTGTTTGTTTATGCAGTATTACATTTTTTTGAATTTAATATTGTATTAATCACGTTTGGTAGTATCGATGTTAATCTATCATTGGTAATTGGCGCTGTGGCGACTTTGACCGTTTTTGCATTGTATATTTGTACCGCTATGATTTATGCCAGCTTAAAGTTTTTACAAGAATGGCATTGTGTTTTAACGGTCTTAAATTATACCTTATTAGGTTCAGCCTCCGGTTTTACGGCAACAGCCTTACTTAGTTTTTATACACAAGCTGATAAGTTTAATTTTTATCTGGGTTGGTCTCTTGTTTTGCTGGTATTGGCTTTTATTTCAAGAATAGCCAGTCTTTATCGTAATAGGCGCTTGCGTCCAATTTCTACGGTACAAACAGCAATCGGTATAAGACATAATCAAATCAAGCAGAAATCCATGGGGTTTATGGGCGGAGCAGTTAATACCCGAGACTTTTTTCATGGTAAAACCCGCCTGTTTATCCGCTCGATTAAGCAAATTTTTATATGGCTATTATTTATTGTTCCACTGTGTATTATGACACTGACATTTTATAGTCCAAGCTATGAAATGATTGGCTTGGCTATGATATCAATGTATTTAGGATTACTAGCAGAGAGATGGTATTTCTTTGCAGATGCTAATCATCCACAAAATATCTATTATCAGGTGATATCGTAATAAAGTTTCGCCCCCCTTTAAAGGAAATAGTATCAGTTTGACAGCATTATTCACCACAACGATCAAGCTTATTTAAACTAGTAAAAACAATCTCTAATTGCTTAATAGTTTCTTCAAATATAGCTTCAATATTATCTGAATTATTTTCGCATGTGGTTTGCAGTGTAAAAGCAATTTGATATAGATCTGTCATCCCCAAATTTCCAGCTAAACCTTTAAGTGTATGAGCGATATGAGAGGCTGCTTCTGTTCCATCCTTATCTAAGCTATCAAGAAATCGCTGTTTAAAATTTTTCTGATTATCGTAGAATTTTAATAATAAACGCTTATACAAATCAGTATTATTTTGTGTGGTAATTAAGCCTGCCTGGATATCTATTCCAGCGAGTTTAGGCAACTCATAATGATTATTACATGTTTCAGCGTTTATTTTACCTGTATTATCAGAAGTTATTTTTACTTTGCTTCTTATCCACTTTGCCATAGTCGTGAACATAACATCCGGATTAATGGGTTTAGCAATATGAGCATTCATTCCAGAGGCAAGAACTTTGTTTATATCATTTTTCATGACATTAGCAGTTAATGCGATGATAGGTAAATCTTTGAGCCTATCTTGTGAACGGATTTTACGTGTTGCCTCATATCCATCCATTACCGGCATTTGACAATCCATTAACACGCCATCAAAAGTCTGATTTTCTAATAAATCCAGTGCCTCCTTACCATTATTTGCTGTTTCAACTTCTATGTTATCCATACGAAGTAGCTCTACAGCTAGTTCCTGGTTAAGTTCATTATCTTCAACTAATAATATTTTTGCACCACATAAATGTTTTGCTGCATGCTTTAAGTTGTTTTGATTATCTGATAATTTACCTGGTACCACGTCTTCTTGTTGTTCTTTTAGACAAACATTAAAATGAAAGGTACTGCCAATACCCAGCTTACTTTCTAACCAGATTTTACCATTCATAAGCTCAACAATTTTTTTACTGATGATAAGACCTAAGCCTGTTCCACCATATTGGCGAGTTGTTGAATTATCTGCCTGGGTAAACGCATTAAACAACTTATCCTGTTGTTCAGCTGTCATACCAATACCGGTATCTTTAATAGAAAAGCATAAGATTATTTTGGAACCCTGGCGCTTTATAAGTTTTACATGTAAAGTGACTGTGTCGCCAGAATGGCTGAACTTGATAGCATTATTACCGAGGTTGATTAAAACCTGACTCAAACGTAAAGGGTCTCCATTTATAACATTGGGCACATCTGGATCAATTTTCACCTCAAACTGTATGCCGTTTTCATCTGCCTTAAATTGAGTTAAATTTACCATATTGCTAATAGCATCACTAAGGTAAAAATCAATCTTTTCAAGTTTAAGTTTATTGGCTTCTATTTTAGAAAAGTCAAGAATATCATTAATTATTCCTAATAAAGACTCAGCGGCACCATTAACTTTTTTGATATAATTTTCTTGTTTAGGAAGTAGTTTTGTTTGTAAAGCGAGGTGCGACATGCCAATAATAGCATTCATCGGTGTTCGTATTTCATGGGACATATTGGCTAAGAAGTGAGACTTAGACTGATTTGCTTCTACAGCCTGTTGCTGGCTCTTTTGCAATTTTTTTCTGTCTTCATTGATAGCCTCTAATAATTGATTAAATGCATTTCCTAAATTTACTATTTCAGTCGAGCCTTTATTGCTAAAAGAAACGTTAAAATTATGATTATGTGTGATCTCTTTAGCGGTTAGTGCAAAATATTTTAGTTCCCGACTTAGATAACGTCCCAGAAAAAAACCAGTAAAAATTGCTAAAACTGTAGTAAAAAGAGCAATGAAACTATTTGATAAAAATAGTTGATGAAGAGGCTGTTCAAGTTTATCCGGATGAATTATTAATTCAATTTCAATGGCTACTTCATCTACTGTATTTGAAAGTAACAGTTTCTTCTTGTATTTTAACCAATTCTGGTACTTTTTTTTGAGTATATGACGAGGTAAAGAATGGTTTAGCTCATCATGTATGCCACCTTTAATATCGTAGTGTAACTGCTGATCATTTATTAATAAAGAATAGCCAATTAATTGCTTTTCCTCATTCATATCGACATGTCGCTTTATTATATCCATATTAAATAAATCATGAATTCTATATTGAAAAATCAGGACGCCTTCAGCAAAGCCGGTCTCAGGTAAAACAATGGGTTTGGCAGAAATTAATAGCTCATCATCATCACCAACGATAAAGGTCATTTTAGTCTGTTTATTATCAACTACTTCCTTAATCCATGATGCGGGTAGCTCCATTTTTATTTCTTCACGATTTTTGATAATAGGCTTAGCCATAAAATCAGTCATAATTATATCAAGACTGATATTATCAATTACTTTTAAGTCTTTAATAAAACCGGATAAATAAATATCTCGGTTAATATCATCGACTAAAGCATTACTTAATAATGGGTGGGATGTCATTTCCTGATGACGATTATCAATCTGTGTCAGAATATTTCTTAAATATTCATTAATGTCTACCACTTCATTTCTGATTTGATTGTTTATTGAACTAAGAAGTTGAGCTTTTAAACTTTGGTAGGATGTAATGCTAAAACCAGCAATAAATAGTATAACTACCAGCGTTACGGCTAGGGTTATCCTGGAAGAAAAACTATGGATAGGTAGCTGCATTATGCTATTAATTTACTCATTAGTTTGTAATGGAACAATAACACCATCTTTTTGATAACGGGTCATAAAAACTTGTTCAGCGTTTAAAGCATCATGATCCTGAGCACTAAACACCTGGCCATAATTTCGCACCAGACCCTGATAATTTTTTACTTTCTCAAGTGCATTACGAATAGATTCTCGATCAGTCGAGCCCGCGATTTTAATTGCTTTTGCCAGAATATGTACTGCATCATAGGCATGACCAAAGCCAACCGGAGATTTAATCTGGCTAACATCATCAATATCATACAATTTCTTTGCAATTAACATTACTTTGTTACGTATTACCGGATTAGCTTTATATAAACTAAAGGTTTGCACCATGACTAAATCAACCTTATTAATGGCTCCATTAGTCTGTTCAAAAAAAGTACCACCACTAATTCCCCAATGAGAAATAATTGGCAACAGTGGCAGTTCTGCTTTTTCGACCATTTGCCTGACTAAGGCAGAACCTACTTTCGAAGTGCCAATAAAAATAATTGCCTGCGCACCAGCTTGCTTCAATTCATTATAGGCTGCGAGCATATTCGTTTCACCATGATAGTGCCAAATTTCTTTAACAACTTCCATATCAGGATGTGAAATAACATATCGATTTATTTCCTTGTGATTACTTCTACCCCAGGTGCCATTAATTAGTAATACGCCTATTTTTTTTAATCCTCTGCTACGAGCATAGTTAAGCATTGCAGGTATAGCAATATCGTCCTTAAGCGAAACGCGAAAGGTATAACTTGGTTGAAAATCATGATCGGTGATGCCATTAGCAGAACCCCAAACATCGAGTAAGGGTATTTTTAAATCATGTAATAGTTTTAATTGTTTTAAAATAACTGGACTAAAGCGGCCACCCAATACAGCAACCAGATTAGGATCTTTAGCAAATTGTTTTAGGTTTTCCAGACCCCGTGGAGGAGACATTCGATTGTCAGTAGTAATTAATTTTAATGGTCTGCCATTTAAAACACCGCCAGCTTCATTAATTTCTTCAATAGCAATCTGTGCACCTCTTTCTATGGCTGTGGCTGAAGTAGCTCCTTTTAGGCCATAAGTGCCATCAAAGCCAATAACTACAGGATCTAGTGCAAAGCTGTTACTGCTTATCAAGCCTAGAAATATTAATAAAATTATTTGTTTATTCATATCAGTACCTAAATTTAAGCGGTAGTAAATATTATATTGAATTTTAGATGGTCAAAGAGGGCTATGAATTAACCTTAATTGTATTCAATTGTTATCATCAATTTCTATAGAGATCGAGTTTAATTCTATAAATATTAAAATTAGTAAACTGTTTATTATCAGCATGAATATACTCTATTTTGATAATAGTTTAAATAGATAGTTATCCAGCTAAGCTTTAGTTTTTATCCATTTCGACATGATTCATTATCTTAGCTGTGATTGTTATATATAAAAACTTTTTGGCAGATTCAAGTTAGCGCTATCCTAACATTCAATACTATAAATGTTCCTTATCACAAGTGTGATTATTATATTGTATAATCCTAGAAAACGCAGTAGCCATCTATTACGATAGCCTAAAGCACTAAATCTTATGGATTTTCTGGAACATTTAGACTG
>JADGAU010000160.1 GCA_015231865.1 Gammaproteobacteria bacterium
AAATTACATAAATACGATCAAAGTCTATCATATATTTATGGTGTTAACAGACATATCGTCATTGTTTTAATTAACTTTCTCATTAAGAAGCCTTTTATGAACTCATCTGAAAAACTTGTACAACTTTTAGCAAATAATATTTTATTCAGAGATGTTCCTGCAACTGATTTACAACATATACTACCCTTTCTTGAATTTCAAACATTTAATTCAAAGACAATGATTTATCAACAAGGTGACAATATCTCTGGACTGTATTTAATAGTAAATGGTCAGGTACAAAGCTATGTCCAACGCGGGAGTTTACAATATAGTTTATCACATGCTTCAGCCAATCATTTATTTGGAGAATTTCTTTTATCTGGTCATAGTATTCGTTCCAGTAATGCAATCACTATAGAGGATACAGAAACAGCTTTACTAAAAATTGATGATGTAAAAAAGCTATTTAGTCAAATTCCTGAGACCATGTCACTTATTCGCGAACGAATTAGTCGCCGTTTAGCCTGGAATCAAACAATACAAGCGCTAAGTTTAAGCCATTTGTTTAAAGATTTAGATGAAAATATTGTTAGAGAAGTAATTAATGATATGGAAGTTTTTTCAGTAAAGTCCAATCATGTTCTTATCAATCAAGGTGAGGCACCGACTGAACTTTACATTGTTATTCATGGAAAATTTCAGATAATTAAAAACCTGGATAATAGTGAAAAGCAATGGCTAGGCATCATTTCGCGCGGAGAATCTTTAGGCGAAAAAGGACTTGTTTTATCCAGTAAACGTAACTCTGAAGTTCGAGCTGTCAGGGATTCTACAGTGGCTAAATTAAGCCGGGAAAGTTTCCAGAAAATTCTTAAAAAATTTCCAATTGAAGTGAACCATGCTTTTACCGGTAATTTATTTTCTTCTTTCAAACAAGGCAAGGATCATATTAATTCAGCAGAAACTTTTACTCTTATCCCACTTTCAAAGAATATAAATGGTAAAGAAATTGCCGATCAATTATCTCAAACCTTGGTAGACTACGGAAATACTTACGTTTTAGATAGTAAAAAAATAGATCAAGCTTTCAATAAGAAAGATATATCCCAACAAGCCTTTAATGATCAAAATGATGATCTGCTGCCCTGGCTTTTCGAACAAGAAATCACCCACCGTCACGTTATTTATGTGGTTGACAATCAAATAAACCACTGGACAAAAAGGTGTTTACGTCAAACCGACCATATATTATTAGTTGTTGATGCTAATGATAATCAATCGATTGGTGAGTTTGAACAACAAATATATGACAGTCTTGGTGATAAAAAGATTAAAGTCACCTTGCTTATTATTCATAATGAGAATGTACTATCACCTGAAAATACCGCACAATGGTTAACTCCCAGAAAATTAGACATACATCATCATGTTCGCCGCAATAATCAAACCGATATTTCTCGCGTTGCTCGATTCTTAACCAATAATGCCATCAGCTTAGTTATGGGTGGAGGTGGAGCCAGAGGATTTGCCCATGCAGGCGTTATCAGAGCTTTTGAAGAATTAAATATTCCGATTGATATGATCTGTGGCAATAGTATGGGCGCGATTATGGCAGCTCAATATGCAATGCAATGGCAACCTGAAAAAATGATCCAAGACACACAAGATTTTTGTCTGAAAGGTGATAGTTTTACCATTCCTATTGTCTCTATTTTCTCTGGAAAAAAGATGACATCCGGCTTCAAAAACATGTATAACGAGCGTCAAATTGAAGATCTATGGCTGCATTTTTTTAGTATTTCCTGCAATATTAGCCGTGCTACCATTGTTACTCATAATACTGGTCCTTTATGGGATGCTGTTTTAAAAAGTAATACCCCTCCCGGTTTATTTCCACCTCAAATTGAAAATGGCGACTTATTTGTTGATGGTGCCTTATTAAATAATATCCCCGTT
Organism: Gammaproteobacteria bacterium; assembly: GCA_015231865.1. Lineage (GTDB taxonomy): Bacteria > Pseudomonadota > Gammaproteobacteria > GRL18 > GRL18 > JADGAU01. The sequence continues at coordinate 1,939 of JADGAU010000160.1, forward strand.
GATATTATGAAAGAAATGAACCCTCTGGGTAAAATTATTGCCGTTGATGTTAGTGCAAGAGAAGATTTATTAAATAATACGGATAATCATGGGGGAATTTCTGGATTATCAATATTGTGGAATAAACTAAACCCTTTAAGCAAAAATAAAATTCACATGCCACACCTGGCTGAAACACTGGGGCGAGCAAGTATTATTGGGGGTTTGGCTAAGCGTAAAAAAAATATGTCTGGTATAGCTGACTTATATATAGAGCCACCTCTAGGTCAATTTTCTTTAATGGGTTATAAAGAAGCCGACAAAATAGCTCAGGTAGGATATGAATATACCAAAGAGCAACTTGCTGAGTGGCTTAATAAAAGTGGGTAGTAGGTAGTAGGTAGTGAAAAGTGAAAAGTGAAAAGTGAAAAGTGAAAAGTTTATTGCATATTCATAAAAGTTCGAAGTTTATCGACTAAATCATGGATGTTTTCTTCCTGAAAAATACCGCCATGCATACCATGAACAGTATATTTTTCTAACTTATGGTTAAAATGCTTATCCCAGGGAGAAAATAGCCAGCCTTTAGGCCAAATTTTACTCGAAATAAATAAGGCAATTGCACTATTATAATTCTGTTTTGTTAATTGATGTTTTCTTAATGCGCCTAGCTGAGAAATAATTCCAGGATCAGCAAGCATAACATCCAAACGACGACCATTGACAACAAAACGATTAATTAATAGTGACTTAAGTATAAATGATAATAATTTGAAATAAATGCCAGACATTTTCGGCCAACGAGGGTAAATAGTATCAAGTAAGATTATTCCCTTAATAGCAAATCCTCTTTGCTGCAAAACTCTAGCTGTTGCAAGTGTGGTTATTCCGGCAACTGAAAATCCGCCTATATAGCTAGGTTTATTGGTATAACTGCATATTAAATCAGCGTATTCCGTTGCTAAATCCTCTATCATTTCTTCTTCATCAGCGATTAAAGCAGGCTGGAGCATATGAAGATTACAATTGTCTGCCATGTCATCCGCAAGACGCCGAAAACGTAACCTATCTCCATGTCCAGAAGCCATAAGGAAAAAATCAGGATTATCTTTATTATGTCCTCCAAGTCGGTTTAACATCGAATGACTTTCTGAATGAGAAGCATGTTCGAGGGTTTTCGATAATTGAAATATGGTTGGATTTTCGACTAATAAGGTGATCGATAATTTAGAATGAAATAATGGATCCAATTGAGCCATAAAAGTAACGGCAGCTAAGGAATCACCACCAAGAGCAAAGAAATTATCATGAATACCGATACTTTTAATATTTAAAGTCTTTTGCCACAAGGCTAAAAGCATTTTCTCCATTTCAGTTTGTGCAGGCTCAAATTCTCGTTGTTTAACATTAAGTTTTTTTGCTTTTAGATGATGTAAGTCAACTTTACCACTACTTAGCAAAGGGAATTGAGATAAAACCTCAACATGCCATGGTTGCATAAACAGAGGAAGCTTAGACTGACACAATTCAAGAATATCCTCAGAAGTTATCAAAGAGGGACTTTCAACATAGGCAACTAATTTATTCTGATTTTCAATTTGAATAATATCAATAAGACATTGGTTGACTTGTGGGTGTTCAGTTATAAGCGGTTCAATTTCTCCGGGTTCAACCCGAAAACCACTTAGTTTAATTTGTCTGTCTTTACGCCCTGAAAAGTATAATAAGCCATCATAACCGATATAGCCCAAATCGCCTGTTAAATAGATTGGTTGTTTACTAAGTTCAGAAACAGATACAAAAGATTTTTCAGTTAATTCTGCTTGATTCAAATATCCTTGAGCCAAGCCTTTGCCCATAATTGCAATTTCCCCCTTACAGTTTGGAGGTAATAGTTTTAATTCTTGATCAAGAATAACAATCTTAGTGTCACTTAGTGGCTTGCCTAGTGGCAAAACGGAAAATTTTTCTACTTGATTACATAGCCAGGCTGATGCAAAAATAACTGCCTCAGTGGGGCCATAAACATTAAACAATTTAGCATCACTAACTTCATTGAAGTCTTTAGCTAATTCTGGTGATAAAACCTCTCCCCCGCAACAAACACTTTTTAATGTTTTAGCGTAACTAGTTTTGCTATGTTTTTTTAAACCGTCTGTTAAATGCCGTAAACTTGTAGGAACTAATGCCATAAAATGTATATTTTGACGAATAACAAATTCTGATAAAGATTGGGCGTCAATAGCATAATCGGGCAATAAATTTAATGTTGCTCCAGTGGTAAGGCTGAGAAAAATCTCAATGAGTGCCGGATCAAAATTAAACGCAATATTATGTCCAATATTATCCTGTGCCTGAATATCAAAAGCTTTTCGCATCCAGCTAATACGATTATTTAATGCATCATAATTCACCATTACACCCTTAGGTGTACCAGTAGAACCTGATGTAAATAACACATAACAAAGAGAGTTCCGAACGCGTTGAAATTTATTCTCTTGTTTGCTTTGTTTACCCAAGTCAATAGCCGATAAATTAAAGATATGGTTTTTATTCAAGTGATTATTATGTTTTAAATTACTATCCAAACGTTCTAAAATTGTCTGGTTACTTATCAAATAATCGGCCTGTGATAATTCAAGTAATTGTAAAATTCGCTCAATCGGGTAATCGGGCATAATTGGTAACCAGGCAGCACCTGATTTTAATACGGCTAATAAACTGACAATCATATCGCAACTACGAGGAAGACAAATAGCTACTATTTTTCCTGTTGTCGCTTTTACTGCAGCCAAAGAAAGCGCAAGATTATGGCTTTTAAGTTCCAATTGTTGCCAGCTCAGTTTTTCCTGTGTGGAATAAACGGCTGTTTTATCTGGATGTAAAGAAATTTGACGATAATATAAACTCAGACTATCCAGAGCTTTACTATCACTATCATTGTCATTGTCATTGTCAAGATTTGAAGTACCTGCAGCCTGATGCTTATTAAATAAATCCAGTACGTTCAGATCAGACTTTGATAATAAAAGCATATCTTTTATTGCTAAATTTGAATGTACTAATATTTCATTTAGGATATTTTGGAATCGATCAGATAAGGCAATTACATCTGATGAACTAAAATATTCTTCAGAGCCTTCCAAAACGATTTCTACATCATCATTTTCATGAAATTCACAAACTGTAATCCCTAAAGGGTAACGTGAAACACCCGAAAAGTATTGGTGCACATATAATGATGCTTCACCATAGGAATAATGATAGTTATGTTGTTCAAATGACAGCATAATATCAAATAAAGAATTACGTCCAGCCTGTAATAAATCTAATCGACTATTAATTTTAGCAATTGGAAAATGTTGATGACGATAGTGTTGACGAAATTGCCGTGTACAAAGTTTTAAGTTTTCAAGAAGTGATTTATTGTTGTCAAGCTCAAATGAAAACGGTAATACACTAATAAACAAGCCTGGAATTTTTTTTAATTTTGCAGAGCCCCTGTTCAACCCTGGAAGTCCTATAGTTATTTCCTTCTTTTGATAGGCCCGAGCAAAATAAATAATAATTGCTAAAATAAAAATATGATAAATACTGCTTTGCTGCTTAGAAGCAAAGTGATTAAGTTGTTGGTAAAATTTATAGGGAAGCTTAAATCGGTACTCATTTGTCTTAGCTAATGAATGTGAAATTAACTCTTTATTAGCCGGATAAATAGCATCAATTAATTTTTCTGGCAGTTTCTGAAGTTTATTAAGCCAATATTGATGATCTTTTTCGTACGAATCTGAATTTAAATACTTTTGCTCTTTAACAATAAAGTCAACATACGATAAATTGTTTCTGGCAATATCTTCAGCTTTATTGCCTGATAACAAAGCATTATAGAGTTCAGAGACCCGTGACATAATTATTTTCGTTGTCCAGCCATCAGCAATTAAATGATGTAATTTAATTAATAAACAATATTTATTTTCAGACTGTTTTGCTAAAACAAATTGCCACAAAGGCTCTTTTGAAGCTATCGAAAAAGGTACTTTAAATATCTGATGAAACTTATCAATAATTTGTTTTTCGGGTAAATCATGCAATTCCAGAACATCCATTTTCCCTGAAATACTTTGATCAATATATTGCTCTATAACATTTTCTTTTTGTTTAAACCTAAGACGAAAAGTATCATTTTCAGCAATTAGTAATTCAATGCATTTTTCCAGTAATGTACTATCCATGTAACCGGAAAAAATAAAGCAACCACCAATATTATAAATTGGTGTATCAGGATAGGCCGCTTGATCAAACCAGATATCCTGTTGATTGGATGCTAG
>JADGAU010000161.1 GCA_015231865.1 Gammaproteobacteria bacterium
ATAGCAATACGACAACTACGCAAAATACGCAAACACAGACAAACAATCACCAGGTTAAGTTTTCATCTCCTTTAACTTCACAGTCAATAAATAATATTGGTTCAGGATTTATTGTTAGTTCAAGTGGACATGTATTAACCAATTATCATGTAGTCAAAGGTTCAGGAACTATTTATGTTACTGTTTTTGGTGTAGATGGTGCTAAAAATCGCTATCAGGCTGAAGCAGTTAAACTAGATGAAACTAAAGACCTGGCTTTAGTAAAAATTAATTCAAATAGAACATTCATCCCGGTTGTTTTAGGTGATAGCTCCCAACTTAAAATAGCAGACTCTGTTCTTGCCATAGGCAGTCCCTATGGGTTAACACAAACTGTCAGTCGAGGTATTGTGTCCGGCATTAGAAAGTCCTTATCAATTGAGAATATTGTTCATAAAAATCTGATACAAACCGATGCTGCGATTAATCAGGGCAATTCAGGCGGGCCATTAGTTGATCGTTATGCACATGTGATTGGTATCAATACCGCGATTTATACTCCGACTGGTGCATTTTCCGGTATTGGATTTGCTATACCTAGTAATGAATTACAAAAGTTTATTGAAAATGAAATTAATAGCAGTACCTGGAATGTCCTTTCTAAAGGTTTACTTGGCGGACTCGGTTTAAGCGTTGCTGCACCAGCTGGCACACCGCCAACAATTAATGCAAATAGCACGCCTCCAGGAAGCCATAATGATGGTAGAAAGAATATGGTTTGTTCAACCTGTCATCAGGTTATTGGTCAAACCAATGTTGCTTTTAATCCAAATAATTCAGTTAATCTGGGGAGGAATGTGGCTCAGGGGCCGCCGATATCGGCTAACGCCGGAATACCCGGTAACCACAAACGTGATGGTAGAGATAAAAACTGTAAACAGTGCCATCAAATAAATGGCACTGGTAAATGGCAACCTGCAGCATTTCAGGGTTCTACACAATGGAACGCTACTCCTAATAACGGAGGTAATGCTGTAAATTTTAACAATGGTGGTATGTTGACGGTCGCGGCAAATGCAGGGCCACCTATTAATGTTAATTCTACGCCTCCTGCAAGCCACCGTCGTGATGGGCGTGATAAAATGCAATGTAAAATGTGTCATCAGGTTAATGGACAGCCACGTGGAAATGTGGTCGCGTTTGCTAATATTGCCAACCAGTTCGCTGTACCGAATCAGAGTGCACAAGGTGTCAATATTGCTACGGCTAATACGGGTAATGATTTAGTTAATAATACTACATCAAATAATGATATCAGTATTATGGGTATGCAATTACAACCCTTAAATCAGGCAATCATAAATGCACTAAATAATCCATTAACCGAAGGCGTATTCGTATCTTCGGTAGCTGCCAATAGTACGGCTTCCAGAGCAGGCATCAAAGCAGGAGATATTGTTTTTAAACTGGATGGACGCTGGATTAGTTCACCACAGCAGTTAAAAAGAAGGCTAAATACTTATGCCAATAATGATAATGTCCGATTAGGTATTTACCGTGATGGTCAGAGAGTTAATCGTTATCTGGTTATTGTTTTAGAGAATAGTGTTCAACAAATGAATAGCAATCAAATGCCTACACTTACAACAGGGCCAATGCAACCAACGGAACTTAACTGGAAAGGCATGGAGTTAAAACCTATAATCCCATCCTTAATTGCTAAAGAACCACAGTTAGCCAATACACAGGGTGTATTGATTAATGATGTTGATAAGCTTTCAGTTGCTGAAGCGGCAGGTCTGCAGAAAGGTGATATAGTAAAAATGATTAATAATCAAACAGTAAATACTCCAGAAAGAATGGTTAATGCCGTTAATCAAGCAGGTCAGGGACAGACTTTAGTTAAAATAGTAAGAAATGGCACCGAGGCATTTGTAACGCTTAATTAAGCGTTGTGATAAAATAAGCAGTATTGTGTAGAATCGAAATAGGGCTTTAGTAGAATTCTTCCAGAATGAATAAAGGAATTGCATAATGAGTGAAGTGGAACAAATTTTAATTGGTATTGACTTAGGTACTTCCAGAACAGCTTTAATGACCAATTTAGGTACTAAGGCAATGCTGGCTTCTGTGGTTGGTTATCCCAGAGACTTGATTGGTGTTAAATTACTGGGTGCACCAAGAGTTGTTGGTGATGAGGCTTTGGAAAGAAGAAGTTATCTTGACTTATATTATCCACTGGAAGATGGCGTGCTTAAGGAAGCTGGTGAACGTGATCTGGAAGCAACGACTGAATTAATTAAGCATGTTGTTAATATCGCAAAAGCAAATGCAACCAGTCCTAACCCTAAGGTTTGCGGCATTATTGGTGTTCCGGCAAGAGCATCATCGGCCAATAAAGACCATTTATTAAAAATGACACAGGATATTTTAGATATTTCTTTAGTCGTTTCTGAACCCTTTATGGTTGGGTATGGGCAGGATATCTTATTAAATAGCATTATTATTGATATCGGTGCTGGTACAACAGATATCTGTGCTTTAAAAGGTAAAATTCCAGGTAATGATGATCAGGTAACTTTATTAAAAGCCGGTAATTTTATTAATGAAGTGTTAGAAGCAGCTATTAAACAGCGTTATCCTGAAGCACAGCTTACACAGCACCTGGTACAAACCTTAAAAGAAAATCATTCTTTTGTTGGTGAAGCTGAAGAGCCGATTGTAGTGACATTAAGATGTAATGGTAAGCCAATTTCTTTCGATATCACAGAAGAAATGAAAACTGCCTGTGAATCTGTTGTTTTGGAAATTGTTGAACAGGTTAAAAACTTATTGAAAGGTTTTGACCCTGAAGTTCAGAATGATGTACTGCAAAATATTGTTCTTGCCGGTGGTGGCGCACGAATTAAAGGCTTAGGACAAATGATAGCTAATCTTTTGACTGATTTTGGTGATGTTAGTGTCTCTATAGTTGAAGATACAGATTTTGCCGGTAGTATTGGTGCATTAAAGTTAGCAACTGATTTACCACCGGAATATTGGTCACAATTAGGTGATATGATTGGAGCTTAACAAGTTTCTCCAATTAGATAAGTAAACGAGGAAAATAAATTGCTTTACGATAAGTGTGTATTTTGCCGGGCTTTTATTGGCTGGATAGGTTTAATTGTTAATATGGTACTGATGTTCTTAAAAGCGTTCATCGGTATTCTTTCCGGTTCCAGTGCATTATTAGCCGATGCCATGTATTCTGCTAAAGATGTTATTACATCAATACTGGTGATTGTCAGCTATCATGTGGCTAAGAAACCGTTAGATAGTGAGCACCCCTATGGACATGGTAAAATTGAATTTATCTTATCGCTGATTATCAGTCTGGTGTTTTTGATTATAACCGGTCTGGTCTTTTTTCATGCTATTGAATTATTAATTATTGATATAAATGGTGATGATCATACTGTTCCACATGTTATTGCCTTGTGGGCGGCACTGGTTTCTGTTGTCGTAAATACCTATATGTATTTTTATTCACGTTGTGTTTATTCACAGGCAAATAGTCCTATGGTTAAAACACTGGCATTACATCACCACGCCGATATCGTATCGTCATTGGCTGTTGCAATAGGCTTAGCCGCAGCATTATTTTTGAATATTGCCTGGATTGATACAGTAGTTGCTGTTTTTGAAACGATTCATTTAATGTATTTAGGTGGACGCGTCTTTGTTGAATCTTATAAAGGTTTAATGGATAGTAAAGCACCGGATGAAGTATATGACGTTATTAGAAAGCATACATACTCTGTTAAAGGCGTTAATGATATTAAAACATTAAGAAGCCGTTTAGTGGGGCAGGATCTTAATATCGATATGTGTATTGGTGTTAATCCGGATTTATCCGTAGATGAAGCCAATGATATTTGTGAATCAGTAATAGATATTCTTTCGATGAAAATATCACATATAGGTTTTGTTAATGTGAAATTTGGTGTTGCTGATGGTGAAGCACCGGAAGTAACGGCAATTCATCAGGAAATTAAATCAGCAAAGAATTCTAAGAAAAAAGAAGACCCGAAAGATTCGGATGACGAAGATAAACTTGAAGATTTATTGTAATCACAGATAAAAAAGCTAAGAGAAAATATTGTGAATGTAGATTCAAACGGAAATACGCTAATGGCTGCCAAACCTTTTTGTAAAGGTAATTGGCGGATATATGGCATAATATTATTTATACTGATCATTTTTACATTTTTCGCAGGGTTTTATTTACTTGACCGTTATCATTTTGATGAAGATGATAGTCGCTATGTAATTCCTATGCTTAATATGGTGCCAGATGATGTTATACCTGATGCAGTGCCTGTTGCCTTTAATGGTATGAATGTTGCCCAAAATACGGGTGTGCAATTGAATCAATTAGCATCTCATGTTTTACCGGCAGTAGTGGCGGTAACCAATGCCAATGATCAAATTATTGCCTCTGGTGTCATAGTGAGTCCTCGCGGACATTTTGTAACAGCCTGGCATGCGATTAGTCCGGCACAAACAGTTAATATAAAAGTTAGAACTAATCAGGGCTTTAATGTTTACACAGCAGATGTTCTTAGAATACAGCCTGAACATGATATGGTTCTGCTAAAGATAAATACTCAAGACAAGTTTTTATACATGTCCATACCAACAGCCGAAGAGCTGGTGGTTAACCAGGTTGCAAGTTTTGGTATTGGCAGTGCTGGTGAAATTATACATAAAGCCGGAAGCCTTTCAAATCAGCCTGTTTCATTAGTTGTCGCTAATAGGCAGTTTAATAATTTATTAAAAACCGATAGTGTCTATTCATGGCAGCAGACAGGTGGGCCTGTGGTAGATAAAAGAGCACAATTAGTTGGTATTAACCTGGCGATAAAAAATTCTCAGGGTACGATAGATGGATATGTTGTTCCAAGCCAATTTATACGTAAGCATTTTTCAGGTTTAATACCTAAGAATAAAAAAAAAATTTAACGGCAAATAATTTAAAAATTCAGGCACCTGAAACTCAGCCACTTGGAGTTAAACAAGTTGTTTTTCAGGAACAAAACCAGCCCCTGATTTCTGTACAACTTCAGGGTAAAGAAATAATGCTGGGTAATTTTACCTTGACCAATGTGATTGGCTTGGTCATTTTGTCTGTCTTTAGTGGAATAGTGACTGGTATGATGACCATGGGTGGTGGTCTGATACAGGTCTCTGGAATGATGATGATATTTGGATACGGCATTATTCTGGTTAGACCTGTCGTATATATAACCAATATTTTTACTTTTGCTGCATCAGCTTATAGAAGTAAAATGAATGGTTTATTAACCTGGAGAGTAGTTGCAAAAATTATCCCCTGGGTGATTATTGGCGTCATCTTTGGTTATATTATTGGTAATGAATTAGGCGATAAGCATATTGCTTATCTTATTGGTTTTCTGGCTTTAATATTAAGTGTTAAAACAGTATTAGAGTTAATGGGTGTAAAACAGATTGGAGCAGGTACTGAAAATGCTGGCAAACCATCTGATAAAGAGAATACTGAAGAAAGTATTGCAAAAAAAGATAGAGACGCAGAAGATAGTATAGATGATTTGCTATTAGATGAGCAGATTTATACTAAGGAAGCATTAGATGAGATTACAGCTAAAGCAACGATATTAAATAATGATGCTAAAGGTGTCATCTGGTTTAAAGGTCTAAGTTCAATACGAATTAAAAATGCCTTATTAGGAATACCGGTTGGTTTTGTTAGTGGTGTATTAGGTATTCCAGGAGGTATTTTAGGTGTACCGCTACAACAGCATTTATTCGGTTCGAGCTTACATAGAGCGATTGCAAATAGCTCCATTATTGGTTTTTTTGCTGCTCTAACGGGCGTGGTAGTTGCTTTAACACATGGATTAAGCACTGGCTTATTAACCTGGACTACCATATTAAGTTTATCGGCCATTATGATACCGGGAGCTTATTTAGGTGGTATGCTTGGCAGTAAGTTGCTAAATATTATATCCATCACCTGGTTAAGATGGGTCTATTTGCTGATTATGTTATTAGTAGCAGGAAAGATATTTTTTGTTTAGGTTTTACCTCCCCCTTCTTTAGAAGGGGGATTGAGGGGGTTGCAAAGCATATTTGCACAATATAAAAACTCTTAACCCCCCTTAGACCCCCTTTAAAAAAGGGGGATATAGAAATAATTATTTATAAGGAATAAAAAAG
>JADGAU010000162.1 GCA_015231865.1 Gammaproteobacteria bacterium
TTTCTGTTTAAAACAAACTTGGGAACTTTTTTGACCTCGACCCTGATGGCGTCTATTAATAGAAGTATTTCAAATGGAGTTTAATCAGCTAGGGTTGTCTCTGGCACTATTAGATGCAGTTGAACAACAAGGTTATACTAAGCCCTCTCCAATACAAGAAAAAGCTATTCCCATTGTATTAAAACAACAGGATTTGATGGCGGCAGCACAAACAGGGACAGGTAAAACAGCAGCCTTTGTATTACCAATTTTAGAACTCCTATCCACAAAAGAACCGGTTTCAGCCAACCAGACACGTGTGCTTATTCTTGCACCGACTAGAGAACTAGCACAACAGATTAGCGATAATATTGTTGGCTATGGGCAGAACTTACCTCTACGTTCCACTGTTGTTTATGGTGGCGTTAAAATTAATCCGCAGATGATAAAATTACGAAAGGGTGTTGATATCTTAGTCGCAACGCCTGGCCGTTTATTAGATTTACATCAGCAAAATGCCATTAAATTTAATGAACTGGAAATATTGGTGCTTGATGAAGCTGATCGTATGCTGGATATGGGCTTTATTCATGATTTACGCCGTATTATCAATTTATTGCCTAAGAAGCGACAAAACTTATTATTTTCAGCGACATTTTCAAGTTCTATCAGAGAATTGGCAAAAACGATTGTTAATCATCCTGTTGAAGTATCGGTAACGCCAGAAAATACGACAGCTAAAACAGTCAAGCAATGGATTCACCCGGTAGATAAGAAACAAAAAACGAGACTTCTGATTCATCTTATTAGAACAAAGCAATGGCATCAAGTTCTGGTTTTCTGTCGTACAAAGCATGGTGCCAATCGTTTAGTGAGAGATCTGGAAACAGAAAAACTAAAAGCAGTCGCGATACATGGAAATAAGAGTCAAAATGCCCGCTTAAAAGCCTTACATAATTTTAAGCAAGGTCAGGTGCAGATCCTGGTTGCAACAGATATAGCTGCCAGAGGCATTGATATTCAGCAATTACCTTATGTGGTTAATTTTGACTTACCGCATGTGCCAGAAGATTATGTTCATAGAATTGGCAGAACGGGTAGAGCTGGCATGGATGGCAGAGCTATTTCTTTGGTTAGTGCAGATGAAGTACAACAATTATGTGATATAGAACGTTTAACTCAAAAATTACTTGAACGAGTTATTGTTGAAGGCTTCGACCCTGTTCATACTCTACCCGTTTCAGTTCTGAGAAGCCCCTTTAAGCAGAAAAAGCCTAAGAAAATGAAAAACGAGCACCATGATGGTAATCGAAGCCAAAATGCATCGGCTCATCAAATTAAACAGAAAAAGAATAATGCCAATAGGCGAAGAAATACGGAACAAAATAAGAGCGTGAAAAAATTTCGAATTAAAGCAAGAGTTAATAAAGCTTAGGGTATAAATAAAAATTAGTCAATCATTACCTGATTTCTACCATTATTTTTAGCGGCATATAAAGCCTGATCAGCACGTTTTATAAATGATTTAATATCATCTTCTTTGGTTAATTGAGTAACACCAAGACTTATTGTTAAAGATTTAACCGGAAGAAAGGAGTGCTGTTCAATATTTTTTCGGATTCTTTCAGCTGTCATCTCTGACTCAACAATATTACTTTCAGGCATTAAAATAATAAACTCTTCGCCTCCGTAGCGGGCAAAAATATCACTGCGACGCAATAAGTCCTTAATAATGTGGCTTAACTCTTTTAAAACAATATCCCCAATGTCATGCCCATGTGTATCATTAATTCTTTTGAAAAAGTCAATGTCTAAAAGAATTAAGGATAAAGAATGATGATAACGTCTTGATCTGTCAAATTCTTCTTGAAGACGTTTTTCAAAATAATAACGATTACCAATACTGGTCAATGAATCAGTTTGTGATAAGTGCTCCAGTTCGTTTTTATAGTGTTCAAGCTGGCTAATATCATTTAAAGACATGATATAAAAATCTGAACTATCTTGATAGACTCGGTTAAGATTTACTGAAAAAATAGAATTTTTATCCATATAATGAATGGTAATCTTATGATGTTCAAGCGGATGTTCAAGCACATAATCGAACCAACTCTGTTTACCCATAATACGACTTAAGCAGCCTTCATTATCGATAAATAAATTATCAATACAACCAATCCTATTCATAATTTCAGGCAATGATTGATTGTTAAAAAAGTCGTAAAAACCACGATTAACTTCAATAGGTTTTTTTTCTTGAAGAATAACCATAATGCCGGGTGATGAATCAAGCACCTGCTTAAAATAATTTTTTTGTTTAGTAATTTCGTGTTGGCGCCAATAGAAAATAATAAATCCAATAATAATAAGTAAAATTAAAGAGGCGAGTATAATTTGGGCATTTTGTGTGAAATTATGTAGTTCTGTAAATTCAAATAAGTTGAGCGGTTTGACAACAACAGCATAGGCAATCGTGTTTTGAGCCAGGTTTTTAATAGGAATACTGGTATAAAAATGGGCTCTATCTTCGACATAGGATGAACTGTACAGTATTTTTTCCAGCCCCAACTGATTGACTTGTTCGATCAGTTTCTGGTCCAGGATAAAGTTTGCAACATAGTAATCATCAACAAATGTGTTGTTCAAAGTACGTGTTAGTTGTTTTTTATAAGATTTGTCGACAAAAATTAGCGTTTGATATTGGTATTTTTTTAACGCATTAACGATAGAGTTAAAATGAGCGATAATTTCTATTACGCCATTAAATTTTTTTTTCTTATCATCTCCAGTTTTGAACATTGGAATCATTGCTTTTAGAGAAACTGAAAATTTCCCAACACTGATATTTTCAATAGGTCTTGGTTGTTTTAACATTTGTTGGAGATCGCGGCGTATTTGAATTAGATTATCGCCATATTTTGGAGTCCAGCTTCTGCCAGCACTGATACCATCTTTGTTGATTAACTGAATCCAGATGTTTTTATATAAGGTATATTCTTTGAGCTTTTTAGTTAGCGTTTTTATCATTTCTCTGCTTTGATCAGCATGTCTATCTAACTCAATAAGATCAAGACTTTCTGATAAAGTAATAGCCATTGCCATTAATGATTCCTGTTTTTGAGCAATAGCCTCATTAATTTGATCTTTAACAATTTTTTGTTCTTTAACTAAAGAATCTCTATAGAGTTGTTTGGCTTGATGATCAAAATAATTATTACCTGTATACCAAACCAGTAATACAGTACAAAGCGTCAGAAGTATATAGATTAATTTGTGTTGTCCCAGCATATTATTTGAGTTATTTTGAATTGTAATAAACTATTGTCTCATAATTAGAGGAGTAGATAAAAGCATATCAGTTCCTCGATGAATTACTTAAATTAATTGCTGTTTAACCAAAGTCACCCAATAACTAGCGCCAATTGTTAAAATTTGATCATTAAAATTATAATGATCATTATGCAAGGAAGCGGATTGCCCATTACCAATATGTACATAGCTGCCTTGGCATTCATTTACTAAAAATGAAAAATCTTCAGAGCCCATACTGGGTGGATTATCTAAAATAAGATTGTCTTCACCGACAACTGTTTTTATCGCTTCAATAGCCTGTTGGGTTTCAATTTCATCATTAATTGTTGCCGGATAGCATTTTCGATAGTTAATTGTGCAAGTAGCACCATAGGCCTGGCAGATTGATTCGCTTATTTGTTGAATTTGTTGGATGATATTTTCCTGGATAGCAGCACTAAAAGTTCTGACTGTGCCACTAAGTCTTGCTGTTTGTGGAATGACATTATAACCTTCACCTGATCTGACCCTGGTTATTGAAACAACGGCAGATTCCAAAGGATCGGTTTGGCGGCTGCAAATATGCTGAAGTGCGGTAATTAGCTGAGCTGTTATGATAATAGGATCAATACTCATATGTGGTTTAGCAGCATGCCCACCTTTGCCATTTATTTGGATATCAAAGACATCATAAGCTGCCATCAATGCACCGGTGCGTGTGGCAAATTTACCGACTTCAATGCCTGGCCAATTATGCATTCCATAAATGGCATCTATCTTAAATTTTGTAAAAATTCCTTCTTCAACCAGTTTCCTGCCGCCACCTTCATTTTCTTCTGCAGGTTGAAAAATAAAGTATACGGTACCGTCAAAATTACGATGCTTGGATAAATACTGTACAGCGCCTAATAACATAGCGCTATGCCCATCATGACCACAGGCATGCATACAGCCAGAATGTGTCGAACAATAGCCCAGTTCATTTTTTTCATCAATGGGTAAAGCATCAATATCTGCACGCAGGGCAATGGTTTTGTCAGACTTTCCAGAAGTGATTGAGGCTATCAGTCCAGTGCCAGCCATGCGTGGATGAATAGTAACATCCAGTCCTCGCAGAATAGTTTCTATATAGTCAGCCGTTTTATGTTCTTGAAAAGCCAACTCAGGAATTTTGTGTAAGTCTTGCCGCCATTGACTAATTTGTTCTTGTTGATTAATAATTTCATTAATTAATTTCATAGGATTTTTGGCTTTATAGTAATGGGTTTATGTAATATTTCTAGTTGATAGTCTGTTGATAAATAAACTGCACAGGATGCATCATTTCTATTGCATACTGACTTTGTTCAAGTTGGTGTTTTAAGTGCAAGCCACAACTGGTATCAGTGCTTAATATAATATTGACTTCAGCTTCTTTTATGGCACTAACATAAGGCGATGCAATTTTATCAGCAAGCTCTGGACGTTCCAGAGAATAGGTCCCAGATGCACCACAGCAACTAAAGTTTGAAATTTCAATAAATATCTGTTCGGGTAATAATTGTTCCAGTTTGTCTTTTAAAGAATTTATTTTAAGCCGATTTTTTCGACTGCAGGAATTATGGATAAGTATGTTTTTCTTATCCGTTTTAAATTGAAGCTTAACTAAATCCTGCCAGTGATTTTCAAATAAGTAATCCAGTAATTCAAAATAAGTGTTGGTTTTATAATCATTTAAGTGAGCAGTACAGGATGAATTTAATGATAAATAGGTTTTATCTGTTTGTGTAAGAGATTGTTCAACTAGCTCAGCTTCATTAGCAATACCTGAACGAAATTCAATGGCTCCACAGCAAGGTTCGTTCTTTAAAATAGAGATATCTAAGTTTATTGCTTTCAATAAATTTATGGAACTGTCAATTAGCTCTGGTCGAAGTAATTGATTAGCACAGCCAGTTATCAATAGATGCTTAGTTTCATTAATTGCTGGCTCATTTGGTTTTTTATATTGATTCGGTAAATAAGCCAGGATTCTTGATGAACCCAAGCGTTTTAACAGAGAAACAATTTTAAGCTTATAAAGAATATGCAGAGAACTTTTAGCCAGGCGGTGTAATTTATTGTTAATTAAAAAGCTATGCAGCAGGCGAATAAATAAAGGTGGCGTACGGCCACTTAGATACAGCTCTTTATCGGCATAGTGTATTAACTCCGCATAATTGACTTGAGAAGGACAGACTTTCATACACGTAAAACAATGTAGACAGGTGGATAAATGCTCCAGTAAATGATCATCTAGTTCAAGTTCTTGATTGGCTATTGCTTTGATTAAAGAAATTCTACCTCTAGGAGAACGATTTTCGTTGAGTGATTCCTGATAGGTTGGGCAGGTTGTGGAGCATAGACCACAGAGGACACATTGGGAAGCAAGTGAATCAATAGAGCTTTGGCTGCTTATGTTACTAAGTGCCCTTGGGGTATTGCGTAAACTATCCATTGAGCAAATAAGTCGCTTTGGAATTTTTAGGCATATAATGTGTTACCTTAAATAATAATTACGAAGTATGAAAAATTTGCATTAGCTGAACCAGCTCAAACAGTTTTACTCCATAAAATAAGCAACCAAAGGTCTATCAATACTTATAGGCTGGCTTAGCCAGTATAATCAGCCATCTGATCAAAGTTCAAATAACGATAAATATCATCCGCCATGGTATCTAATTTACCGGCATATTGAAGGTATTCATCCTTAGTTGGTAACTTTCCAACTATAGCAGCAACAGCCGCTAATTCAGCTGAACTTAGATAGACATTGGCACCATCGCCTAAACGATTCGGGAAGTTACGTGTTGAAGTTGAAACCACCGTGCTTTTTGCCGCTACTCTAGCCTGGTTCCCCATACATAGTGAACAGCCGGGC
>JADGAU010000163.1 GCA_015231865.1 Gammaproteobacteria bacterium
CTTGCACTTAAGTATTGGGTAATAATATGGTGCCGGCGGGCGGAGTCTACACCATCGAACCCTTTTTTCTATAAGTTATTGTTTATAAATGATACTTTAGTGTATACATTAATCGATTGGGACACCATTTTGGGACACCTCATTGTGACACTATATTGGTGAAAAGTTAATAATATAATCCTGTGTAAATTTTAGCAGATCAAGTAAATGATTTATACTTCTCCGGCCTTGATCAATACAGCATTATAAACATCTTTGGAATACCATCTACCTTTTACTATCATTTCATCTAATAGTGGTTGTAAAGCTGCTATTAAGCCAGATTGCTTAGCCTTCAACAGAATTGATAGAGTCCTTATAACATTTAGATCAGCGTTCTTAGCAATACGGTATCCAATGTTTTCATCAATAATTACATTATCAGCATTTAACTCTTTAGCCAAAATTATTGTTTCTGCTTCACCCTGATCTAACTGATTCAATAATAAATCCAGATATAGCTTATTATTTACTGGCATTACTTTAATAAATGGTAGATCAACCTCATGATAACCATAACTATTCTTAGCTTTGATCTCTTTATAAACAGTCTCAGATATAATGATTTGACTAAATAAATTTTCTAAGATATCAATTCTTTCAACGGATGACAGGGATATGATAGGCGTAGCATTAGATACGGTTATATTTATCAACGTATTTTATCCACATCATCGTAAATGGATTCAAGATCTTGCTCTGAATAGTCAAAGATGACTTCACCATCCAGCCTTAGTTTATCGATAAAGTCTAGCCTAGAGTAACCTGCCAATTCAGCAGCTTTTCCTATGCTTAACTTACCTTTCTTGTAATAGGATAAGGCAGACATATAAAGGATATCACTTTTAAACTCTTGCTCTGTTTCTTTTAGTGATAACAAGATATTCTCTTTCACTGGCAAAGAAATATTAATAACATGTTCAGGCATTATTGCTTACCTCATAGAAAAAAATAATGTAACGGCCTGTTATTAAACAGTATAACCTAAGATTAATGTGCACACACACTCTAGCGGGTACATTCTCCATAATATAAAACTTACCTTCGTAATTGTTCGTATAGGTAACTTTTTTATTTATCATTGTTTCTGGCATATTCACCATCAAAATTTAGTTTATATGATACTGCATTTAAGTAAACCACAGCACCTGTTATCTAGCTAAAATTCTCTTAACTGCCATAGGTGTAAACTTTGCCCCTCTTGCGGTTTCAATACTCTGATCATTAAGGTAGTTAGCAATAGCTGTTAAACCTTCAACACCAGAATGATCGATAATAGACTTTATCTTATTAGCAAAATCATTAGCTTTATCTACTCTTATTTGAGTACCTAGCTTAAGGGTATCAGTGACGTTTTTACGGGCTTCTCTTGCTTTATCTAGGTTAGGATTACCCAGAACCTTGCCTTGCTTCTTAAGCTCTGATAATGCCTGTTTTGTTCTTGTAGATATAGCCTTTCTCTCAGCCTGTGCCATAACACTCATTATCTGTATAGTCATTTCATTAGCTACAGGCATATCACATGCAGTAAACTTTATACCTGAATCCTGTAAGGCCGTAATGAAGTTAATACTGCGTGATAGTCTATCTAACTTTGCTATTACTAATCTTGATCCAGTAAGTTCACAATATGTTAATGCTTCTTTTAATTGCTTACGATCATTATTCTTACCACTCTCTACTTCAGTGAAGGTTTTTAGTAGTTGATGGCCAGATTTCTTTACATAATTATCAATCGCTGTTTCCTGTGCTTGTAGGCCTAATCCACTTGTAGCTTGCTTATTGGTTGAAACACGAACATAACCTACTAATTTACACATTGCCCTCACCTCATTGAGATCTTATTGCCTTTATATCACAACGTTAAATGAACATATAACGATATGATATACAGATAATATACTTAAATTTTTATCATGTAAAGTTATCTAAGGTATGTTCTATTATAAATTTGCTATAGAGTGAACTGAATCACATAACTTCTGGCACTTAAAATGCAGTTAATTTCACTAGAAATTAGTATTGCCTTTAATCAAGAAATATCTAGGAATTAGAATATACATTTGTAGTAAAAGGACTTGAAGTATTAAAGAAAGCTGTCATTCACTGGTACACTATATGAGTGCCTGTTGATCTACTGTTTTAGTCATTTAGAAAATCAGAATTTAATACCAACAACAGTAACATCATCATTTCTTTCACTATTACCCTGATAATTATCTAACTCATAAAGTAGCATTTCTTTTTGGTCTGCCATTTTTTCTTGATGATTGTCAAATACTAATTGTTTAAAGCGTTTTTTACCAAATGGAAAACCTTTATCACCACCATTTTGGTCTATATAACCATCAGTGGTAATATAAAGTTTCATACCTTCTGTGACTTCAATGGAGTGTTCTTTAAACTGATAATCGGTATCTGATTTTTTATAACCTATAGAGTGCCTATCGCCTTTTATCATTTTTAATTCTTCACCATAAACTATAAATAAAGGTGTTTCAGCACCACTGTATTTTATTAGTTTTTCAGACTTATTGTAGTAAAGAATCCCACCATCAAATCCAGCGTTACTAGTTGTATCAGGATTATCTTGTTTAAGTAAATGTTTCACGCTCTTATTAAAAATACTTAATATCTTTGAAGTGCTTACTTCTTCATTGGTATTGATAATACGTGATACTAATTGTCTTTCAATGGCTTTAACCAACATAGTAACAAAGGCACCTGGTACACCATGACCAGTGCAATCAATCACCATTAAGAGGATTTCATCACTGCTTAATTCGCTGGCTAAATATATATCACCACCGACAATATCTTTAGGTTGCCAAATGACAAATGAATCTTCAAAATAATTATTAAAAACAGAGCTTTCAGGCGTTAAAGCCCCTTGAATTAATGAGGCATAATTGATTGAGTCATGGATTAATTTGTTCTTTTCAGCCAATTCCTCTTTTTGTTGTTCAACTTCACGGGAGGTAACATCACTTAAATGAGAAATAGCTTTTACTATCATATCCGAACTTGATACGGCTGTAGTAGTTTGGTTAGAATTTTGGGAGTCATTATCTAATTCATTCTTAAGTATTTCATTTTCTGACAAAAACAACATAGTCATAGTTTCATTTAACACTTCAGATGATTTGTTTTCTAAAGTATAAAATTCACCATAAGTGAAAAAACCTGACATAGCAATTTTATCTGCAATGGGTTTCGTTTCTATATCGGTATGCTCTTTCAGTATGATTTTTCTACTCATACAAGAGTAGATATAAGCTGCTTCATAAGCCTCAACATTAGATTTTGACAAATAGCTATTATCCATAATCATATCAACATTGGCATAAGCAAACTGCACGTCTTCACCTTCAATCATATTTCCTGTGTAGTTTGCAGAGCCGTCATCATTAAAGGAAAATAAGATACGTGATACATCTAAACCTTCTTTTACTTTAACTAATGGATACAAAGCGGCAGTGTGGGGTAAACCATCAGCAATGTCATCACCCAAGTATTTCCGATAAAGGTCTTTTACCTTCATTGAATCAATAGTATGAACCATATTGCCTTGTGCTTGGGTGACCTTCATCTTTTTCCCAACAGAACGCCAATTTAGTTTATAGTAATTACTAACCGTCAATTGGTCACTGTTTAATGAAATAGCGGCAACAGCATGGTTAGATACATCTCCATTCAAGAGAACTAATGTGTTTTGCAGCAGGCCATTATCTCCAGCCATACCACCAGCAATTAAGATGTCTTCATTAACTGACTTCACCCCATTAAATAAATCATTAGGCAGGGTGAAAAAACCATCTGAAAATAGTATTAGGACTTGAGTATCCTCTTGGACTATCTCATTTGCTATCATTTCTCCTGTAATATAAGAATCGGCTTTACTGATAAAATGACTTTTAATTTGGGTATGTTCAAACACTGAAATAGAAAGAATAGTTTGATTATCCGTTACCTTCCCATCTATTATTTCTCCACCAGTAGTAGCTCCAACAATTGTAGCTGAAGGCAAAATTTGAGATATAGATTTGGAGACTTCTCTTAAATGAGTTTCTTCAATAATTCCTGAAAACACTTGAACTAAAATATTTGGTTTATCAGTTATCTTATTGTCATCTAAAAACAGCGATAAATCTTTTTCATTTGAATAAAGGTGATTGACAAGTTTCATAGTAACTCTTTCAAATTGGCAGTTGAATATAATTACAAGTATATCTTAGAAAGATAAATATGAAATGCTATTTTTAAGATATGTTTCTTAAATGAAATGACGCTTTTGTATAAACACCTGACTATCATTATATGCAGAATTTTAAATAAGGCAACGTCCGCTTACACCAATCGTTTCAATTTAATAGAAAGATTAGCTTATTATTCTGATTGACTCAATTTTGCCGATCTCGACCGTTGGAGATGAAATAAGCAAGATTTTAGAAAAAGATTTCCAGATCAAAGTTGAATAGTCTCTTCAGCGACCAGAGCGGTCAATCGAGACTAGTTAAAAGTATAGAAAAGTTAGTGTAAACATTTCTGACATAAACAAAAAAGCCACCTACTAGAGATAGCTTTCTGATAAGAATATAAGCTAGTTTTAAGCTTTAAGACGAATGCCAAATAAACCGAGTAAGCCTAATCCGATGAGAGCTAGAGCTGAAGGCTCTGGAACGGTTTCATGAACATTGTCACTTATGGCACTACCGTACACCTGTATTTCACCAACTGAATATCTATTATCGCCCAATGAAGCAGAAATCTGGAAATATTGAGCATTCACAGAAGTAAAGTCCAATGCTCCAACATATTCTGAGTTACCAGCAACAGTGCTAAATGTATCCATGCCGCTTCCAATTTCACCGTATGATGATAAAATTTCTAATAAGTTACTGAAATTAACACCGTCAGAAGAATATGTTACTAAGTAGTTATCATTATTATCTACAGAAAGCAAAATATCATCAATATTGTAAACATCTCCTAGATCAACTTGGAGGGTAACTGCTGCTGAGGCTCCTGTTCCCCAATAAGCATTTGTCGCTATATTATTAACAATGCCCATATAATGTGAACCTTCTGTAGGAAGGTTACCATCAATAATTACTCCTGGTGTGGCACCACTAACAAGGTATCCATCGATTAATGTCGCCTGGTTTGGTGTAATAAGCGCAGCTTGAGTTTGTGTAGTCAAGAGGACACCCAAAAACAAACCTAAAAGTGCTTTTAATTTCATAAATTTTCCTTTAATATTTTTTAACCTAAAATATTTTAAGCAATTACAATGCCATTACAAAAAAACTAATTAATACAGTAGTATATGTTTATTTTTTCTTTGTCAATTTAAATTAATGTAAAATATTTGGACATTAAAAAAGTTAGCATGGCATGAAACAATAGAAATATAACCGAACTATACGGTTAGCATAGTTTATTTGTCATTTCCTGTACTCATTAATCCAACAACCATTACTTTAAATGATAAAAAATACTATGTAAAATTCCCTGACATATTTGTGTGTATGACTGTAAACAATCAGTTTGTCTTATTTTAAATAGAAAATTTATGAGAAAACGAATGACCGTTACTTGCCGTAATCAGTCAAATTAAGCTCAATCCAGTCTATTAACTAATAATATCAGATCATATTAGGATGGTTCAAATTCAGTATCATACTTCTTTTTAGAAATCTCTTTGACTTCATTAATCAATTTCTTATCCATTGATGAGTCAGGCTCTGCCTTTAATTTTTCTAAAATTTCTTCCAGTTCTTCGCTTTTAAACCCTTGTAGGTCCAAAATCTGCTCAATTAAATTAGCCTTGCGCTTAATTTCCAATTCGTAATTTTGAAAATAGCGAACGACTTCATTGAATTTGTTCGTATCTTGAGATAGTTTAGCAATAGATTTTTCCAAATAAACCTTGTTTTTCTTTGTATTCGCATTTTTATTATGTATACGGGCCGTATAAGTCCATATCCGTTTAAGAAGCGGATCAGATTTAAAATCTTCCCTCTTTTCATTTAAAGCTTTAGGATCCATTTTTTCAAGCATCAACAAT
>JADGAU010000164.1 GCA_015231865.1 Gammaproteobacteria bacterium
GTTTTACAACTGCCAGGGGTAGCCAGTAAATCATTTTTAATTACCATTGCCGATCGTTCCATTACCGGGATGGTTGTTCAGGATCAAATGGTTGGTCCATGGCAAATTCCTGTCTCTGATGTTGCTGTTACCAGTACCAACCTGCAAGGTACAACGGGTGAGGCAATGGCTATTGGTGAAAAAGCACCTTTGGCACTGATTAATCATGCGGCATCAGCCAGAATGGCAGTTGCTGAATCAATTACCAATATCGCAGCGGCAAAAATTGAGAATTTAACGGATATTGTTTTATCTGCAAACTGGATGTCGCCAGCAGGTCATACAGGTGAAGATGCTGGCTTATATGAAGCTGTTCAGGCAATTGGCATGGAGTTTTGTCCAAAGCTTGGACTAACAATACCGGTTGGTAAAGATTCCATGTCGATGAAAACGGTATGGGAAGACCTGGACCATCATGAAGTGAAGCAAGACAAATCAGTAACGGCGCCTTTATCTTTAGTTATTTCTGCTTTTGCTCGAGTCAGTGATGTTTGTCAAACCATAACGCCACAATTACAAACTGATAGTGGTGAAACTGAATTACTTTATATCGATTTGGGTTCAGGTAAAAACCGCCTTGGTGGTTCATCATTTGCTCAGGTCTATGGTGAAGTAGGACATGAAGCACCAGATATTGAAGCACAGCAATTGAAAAATTACTTTAATGTTATTCAAAAACTACATAACAAAATCCTGGCTTATCATGATGTCTCTGATGGCGGTCTAATGACGAGTTTATTGGAAATGAGTTTTGCTGGTCATTGCGGTATTGATATTCAATGCGATAGTTTTTGTGCTGATGCTACAACCTTAAATACAGCATTATTTCATGAAGAACTAGGCTGCGTCATCCAGATTAAATCTGAAGATAAGAATGAAATTATCCAATCCTTAACTGAATATGGCTTTATAAAGAATGTTCATGTCATTGGTACTATTAGCGATAATCAACTTGTCAGTGTCTATCATAATAGTGAATTGCTTTATCAAAAGCCTCGTCATCAGTTACAGGAAAAGTGGGCATTAACGTCTTATCATGTTCAAAAGCTGCGTGATAATCCAGAATGTGCCGAGCAGGAGTTTTCATCAATTAGTTTGCAGGATAATCCAGGAATTAAAACAGAGTTGAGCTTTGATCAGGAAGATCATCAAAACAATATTAAAAATGACTTTGTATTCAATATTAATAAAATCAAGCCGAAAATGGCTATATTAAGAGAACAGGGTGTTAATGGCCAGATAGAAATGGCTGCAGCTTTTGCTCATGCAGGATTTGATGCAATCGATGTGCACATGTCTGACATTATCGAGGGCAGAGTTTCATTATCCGAGTTTAGAGGATTGGTAGCCTGTGGTGGTTTCTCTTATGGTGACGTTTTAGGTGCTGGAGAAGGATGGGCAAAGTCAATTTTATTTAATTCTCGTGCCAGAGATGAGTTTTCAGGTTTTTATGCACGCGATGATAGTTTTGGTCTGGGCGTTTGTAATGGCTGTCAAATGATGTCTAATTTGCATGAATTAATTGATGGCACATCACATTGGCCACATTTTGAAAGAAATTTGTCCGATCAGTTTGAAGCAAGAATTGCTCGTGTTGAAATTTTAGACTCACCATCAATTTTCTTCACAGGCATGTCTGGTTCAAAACTGCCTATTGCCGTTGCACATGGCGAAGGTAGAGCTGTATTTCATGGACAGCAATTACAACAGGCTAAAGAAAAAGGCTTATTATCTTTACAATATGTTGATAATCTAGGTGATAACACCGAAAATTATCCGTATAATCCTAATGGATCGGTTGAGGGTATTACTTCTTTATGTAGTGAAGATGGTCGTTTTACCATTATGATGCCACATCCGGAACGTGTTTACCGAGATTTGCAAAATACCTGGCAGGTACAAAAAAAGGATACAGACAGTGCCTGGATGAGTATGTTTTATAATGCCAGGAAATGGGTTGACTAATTATACCCATAATCTTTAAAAAGGAAATCGTTATGGCTAAGAAGAAAGAAATTAAAAATACACAAGACATATTAAGAGTTTTATGTAAATCTGTTAATCATGTTTTAAATAAAACAACAAACTCAAATATTACTTATTCCCCAACGATACAAAAAATTTCTCGCACCTGTTTAAAACCAGATTTAAGTTGTTTTGTATTATTTGAAGGCTCTTTTTCCGGTCTAATTATTATTAACTTGACTGCAGATGCGGCGATTGAAATATATAAAAAATATATGGCTAATATGGGCATGCCCGATAATCATGGTGTTCTATTGCATACATCAGATGATGTAGGCAATACATTGGGTGAATTAATGAATCAAATTGTTGGTGATTTTCAAGGAGAACTTGAATATCTGGCAAAATTATCCATTAAACAAACGCAACCTAAAATGCTTGCCCTTAATAAAGAAGTATTACTTTCTGTAAGTGCTAATATTGACCGTCCGCAATCAAGACGAGTAGTTTTTTCAACAGAAGATAGAAATACGTTTTATCTTGAAATGTCGATGGAGAAAACTGACTTTTTACGTTTGGATAGTGAAGCATTTAATGATGGTTTTGATGACGATGATTCTAATAGTAAGTCAGATAATCATAAAAAGATCATGGATGATTTAAATATTTAACCTTAATGATTTAGCTTCATTTTACGTTTATTTTATGCCTGCTATATTATTCCAGGCTTTTTGAACCCTAAAATTTTCATTGTTATACTTTTACTATGTATTTTAAATTAATGAACCTTAAATTAATTCAATTATTTTACTATTGTTATTTCATTTTATTTTTTTGTTTTTCAATTACTGCTCATGCTGAGCCAAAACAAACAATGAGCATAAGTCAAAAGAATCCAGATAATTTTGCAATCGCAACAGCCCATCCCTTAGCAACTCAAGCAGGCCAGGAAATTTTACAGCAGGGTGGAAATGCCTATGATGCAGCAATCGCTATCACGGCCACTTTGGCTGTTGTTGAACCCTTTAGTTCTGGCCTGGGAGGAGGAGGATTCTGGCTTTTAAAACAAGCAGATAGTGATAAAATAAGTTTTATAGATGGGCGTGAAATGGCTCCTGGTCAAGCAACAAAAGATATGTACCTTGATGAAAACGGTGATTATATTGAAAATAGCTCCATTAATGGCCCCTTATCAGCCGGCATTCCTGGAACCGTTTCGGCACTGGATTATTTGTCTAAACACTATGGCAATCTACCGTTAGATAAAGTCTTAGCGCCAGCAATTTATCATGCAGAAAACGGCTTTAAAGTGACTAAAATGTATCGTCGCTTTGCCAGGTTTCGTTTAAGTCAGTTAAGCCGTGATTATGAATCAAGCCGTATCTTGTTAAACCAGGGCAAACTACCGCAAATAGGTGAATTAATTATTCAAAAAGATTTAGCCAATACCTTAAAGTTAATTGCTAAAAAAGGTAAAAAAGGATTTTATGAAGGTATAAATGCCGAAAAAATGGTTAAATCGGTGCGTGAAAATGGAGGTATCTGGACTTTAGATGATTTAAAAAATTATCAAGTAAAGCTTAGAAATCCAATTAAATTCCAATATAAGAATCTGGAAGTTTATTCTGCACCACCACCCTCATCTGGTGGAATTGCCTTAAATACGATATTAAATATTCTTTCAAAATATCCGTTAGACAAATTACCTAAAGTCAATCGTACTCATTTGATTATAGAAGCTATGTCACGAGCTTATCGAGATAGGGCCCAATATTTAGGTGATAGTGACTTTATTGATATTCCTATCGATACCATTACTTCGCAGCAATATGCTGCAGGTTTACGTAATGCAATTAGTAAAGAAAAACATTTACCTAGTGATTTACTGCCAGGGTTTTACTATCCAACACAAGAAGGGAATGACACGACTCACTTTGTTGTCATTGACAAAGAAGGCAATCAGGTATCTTCAACCATGAGTATCAATTATCCCTTTGGTTCCTGTTTTATTGCTAAAGGTACAGGTATTCTACTCAATGATGAAATGGATGATTTTTCTGCCAAGCCTGGTACACCTAATGCTTACGGCCTGGTTGGCTCTTATGCTAATCAGATTGAACCGAATAAACGTCCACTTTCCAGTATGTCACCGACCATAGTAAAAGTTTCTGATGAAAAAGGCCTTGCCGGGTATGCTTTATTGGGGACGCCGGGCGGTAGTCGAATTATTACGATGGTGCTACTTGGAATCTTAGATTTAGGCCAAAATCCTGATCCAGCTTCATGGGTTGCTGAACCTCGTTTTCATCATCAATATTTGCCTGATTCAGTTGGCTATGAAAAAACAGCTTTTACTGCTGAAGAGCTAAGCCTATTAAAGAGTATGGGACATTATTTAAAGCCTCGCCGGGAATATGGCAATATGCAGGCATTGTGGTGGGATACACGTACAGGTGAAGTTAAAAGTGCTGCAGATCCTCGAGGAGAGGGTAGTAGTGCTGTTTTTAAATAAGCTAATCCTTTGTTAGAGAAAATAAAGAGTTAAAACTGCTTTACCGAGATGATATTTCAGCAAAGCAGGTGCATAGATATTTATAAAACATCTGCAGCAAAATCTGCTAAACGTGAACGTTCTCCACGTTGCAAAGTAACATGACCACTATGTTCCCAATTTCTGAAACGATCAACTGCGTAAGTTAAACCAGAAGAAGTCTCTGTTAAATAGGGTGTATCTATTTGTGCTAAATTTCCCAGGCAAACAATTTTGGTATCAGGACCTGCACGTGTAATGAGCGTTTTTAGTTGTTTTGGTGTTAAATTTTGTGCTTCATCAATAATGACAAATCTGCTTAAAAATGTTCGTCCACGCATAAAGTTCATTGCGCGAATTTTTATTTTCTTGGTTAAAATATCATTAGTTGCTGCTTTACCCCAATCTGAATGATCTGCATTTTGATTTAATACTTCCAGGTTATCCATTAATGCGCCCATCCAGGGGACTAACTTTTCTTCTTCTGTTCCCGGTAAGAAACCAATATCTTCACCAACAGAAATTGTCGCACGAGTCATAATAATTTCTTTATAAATATCCGAATCTAAAACCTGAGATAGAGCTGCAGCCAGTGTAAGTAAGGTTTTTCCCGTACCAGCCTGGCCAAGCAGGGTGACAAAATCAATATTAGGATCCATCAATAAATTAAGAGCATAATTTTGTTCTTTATTTCGGGCATTAATTCCCCATACATTATGCTTTTCAATCATATAATTTTTAATTTGTTCAACCGTAGCAGATGATTCTTCTTTATTTTTTAAATCAGGGATGACTTCACGAACAATGCCATCAAAGCCTGCTTCATCATTGATCGATATAAATTCATTGGGATACCATTTTGTCGTATCTTTGCTTGTGATTTTATATAAAGTTTTATTACCATCATGCCAGCTTTCAACATCTTTGCTATTATTATTCCAAAAGTCATTGGCATATTCCTGAAAGCCATTATGAAGTAAGTCGACATCTTCTATTGCCCGATCATTATGGTAATCTTCAATTTTAACCCCGATTGATGCTGCTTTAATTCTTAAGTTGATATCTTTACTTACTAGCACAACACCTTTGTAATTATTTTCCTGTTGTAGTGCATGGGTAATCGCAATAATGTCATTATCATTTTTGTGACCCGGAAAAGAAACACTCATTTCATAATGTTGAGTCAGGTTTTGAAAAAATAACAGACCGGATTCCTGCTTTGATTTAGAGTCTTCATCATAATTTGAATCAGTTTCATCTCGATAGGAAGGTGTGGTAATCAGTGGGATACCATTGATAATATCTTCTGCTGAGACATTACAGGTTAGTTCATCAAGAAAACGACTGGCTTGTCGAGCATTTCTTGCGACATCCGAATGACCTTTTTTATTATTGTCTAACTCTTCAAGAACCGCCATTGGCAGAAATATATCATGCTCTTGAAATTTAAACAGGGCGGTTGGATCGTGGATTAAAACATTGGTATCAAGAATAAAGAGATGATTAGTTTTTTTCATAGACGTAATTCTGGCTGTTATTAATTAA
>JADGAU010000165.1 GCA_015231865.1 Gammaproteobacteria bacterium
ATATGCCCAACAAAAAACTATAATAATGGCTATATCCCATTAAGCGTTGATCAAAGTTCAAAATGATCCCATCCCCCTAAACTAACGTAGGCTCTACGAAGTGAGGGGGAAGGGACTTGGTAGTTCTAAATTCTACAATCAGCCACACTTAAATGGAACAGAGCCATAATAATTAAAATTAAATGAACGTTTGTTTGCATTATTTTTTAAACTTAGGAGTTATAGAGATGATTATTAAAAAGATTAAATTAGCATTGATTTTTATAGCTTTTATGTTTTGTATTAGCTCGCTCAGTAGCGCAAGTGAAAATAACAATAAAACAATAAGACTAGGAGTTGCTCCTTTTATGACGCCAATGGCTTTAATCAAACGATTGCGTCCTCTCAGAGATTATTTAAGTGAACAACTAGGAATGACCGTTAATATTATAACCGCGCGTTCCGGCAAAGAATTTATGAAACGAACTTTAAAAGGAAATTACGATTTTGTATTTACAAATCCTTTTTTTGCCCTCAAGGCACTTGATACTAAACAGTTTGACTTGATTGCTTCCCAAAAAAAGAAAATTACCGGACACTTTGTTACTCTTGAAGACAGTAGTATTAATTCCCTTAAAGATCTGGCTGGCAAAAAAATTGGTGCTCCAGATAAAGCTGGTTTATTAGGCAAGTTAATTAACCCTTTTATTAAACATTCAGGCTTTAATAAAGATAATTATCCGCAAGTTATTCATTACGATAGTCACAATTCAGGTGTTTCAGCTCTAAAAATTGGAGATGTGGATGCTTCTTTAATTGTAAGTTTTATGACTAATCACTTACGAGAGAAAGGACTGAAGATTAAAATCATCCATAAGACTGAAGAACTTCCTGGAATGTCTATAATTGTTAAAAAGAATTCTCTTGATAAGAAAATAGTAGATTCAATGAAAAAAGCCATATTAAGAATATCTAATTCACCTGAAGGCAAGTCGATCCTTAAAAAAATTAAAATGCCTGCATTTAAAGAAGCAAATGCTCTAGAATTGGAGCCAGTAAGAAAGTATATGGTTAAACATTAGCAGTTACATTTTATAAACTTATGAGATTACCTTTTTCATTTCAAATAATTGCCGGCATTGTAGTTATTGAAGTCGTCATGCTGGTTATTATCATTATCAATAATATACGAGTTATCAATGAGACTTATACTGAGCTACTCTATAAATCTGCTCGTGAACAAAGTGCCCTTTTATCTTCGTCAGTTATGCCTGGTTTAATTGCCTATGACTATGCTTTAGTTGAAGATGCCATTGCAATTGTTAAAGCAAGACCTGATTTAGACTATGTTGCTGTTTATGATGCAGATGAACGTATGATTTTTAACTTTGGGCAAGTGCCTCAAATAAAAGAGCAGTTTAATAATAGGGAGCTCCATCAGGAATATGAGAATGGAGATCAAATAAATGTTTTTCGCCTAATTAAGTTTGAAAATCAAAAGGTTGGCAGTCTAAAAATTGGTTTTAACACGAAACAAATTCAAAAAACAATTAATCATATCAGTTTACAAAATATAAGTGTTGCAATTATTGCAATGGTAATACTTATTATTGCGACCGTTATTATTAGTTTATTCTTAACTAGAAAATTTAAAATATTAAAGGCCGGTGTTGAACAGTTTTCAGAAGGTGATCTTGAATATAAAATTGAAATTAAAGGAAATGATGAAATCTCAGACCTTAGCCAACAATTCAATCAAATGGCCAACAGGATAAATAATAACCGTCAAAAATTATTACAACAACATAATGAACTTGAACAACGTGTTGAACAAAGAACTCAGGAACTTCAACTAGCCCGACAAAATGCTGAATATGCCAGTAAAGCAAAATCAGATTTTTTATCCTGCATGAGTCACGAATTGAGAACACCGTTAAATGCTGTTATCGGCTTTACCCATGTTTTATTGTCTAATAATATTAATGATGAACAGGAACGCATTCAAAAATTAAATAAAATTGATAATTCTGCTAAATTATTATTAGCACTAATCAATGATATTCTTGATTTTTCTAAAATTGAATCCGGAAAACTTAAACTTG
The DNA here is from genome assembly GCA_015231865.1 of Gammaproteobacteria bacterium. GTDB lineage: Bacteria > Pseudomonadota > Gammaproteobacteria > GRL18 > GRL18 > JADGAU01. The sequence continues at coordinate 2,082 of JADGAU010000165.1, forward strand.
AAAGTACGACACTCTGTCTTGCAGATATTATGGAAAATATCTTTGATTTAATACGAAATAATGCTTCAGAAAAATCGATAGAAATTGCTTTTGATATAGGATCAGATATACCCGATGAAATGATTGGAGATCCTTTAAGAATTGGTCAAATATTATTAAATTTTGCTAATAATGCCGTTAAATTTACTGAATCAGGTGCAATAATCCTTAAAGCCAGTAAGTTGTCGCAAGATATGGAAGATATCAGATTAAAATTTGAAGTTATCGATTCTGGTATAGGTTTATCGGAACAACAAAGAGGTAGGTTATTTAAAGAATTTTCTCAGGCTGATGATTCAACAGCACGAAAATATGGCGGTTCTGGTCTTGGGCTAGTAATATCAAAACGCCTGGCAACCCTAATGGATGGAGATATTGGGGTAGAAAGCGTTTTAGGCAAGGGGAGCACTTTTTGGTTTACGGCTAAATTAAAGTTAGCCAGTGATACAAGCACTATTACTCGGTTTGAACTACCTGAATTTTCACAAAAGCGAGCGCTGGTTGTTGATGATCTGCCTGAAGCAAGAGAAATACATCAGAAGTTACTCGAAAACCTAAAAATGCAAATAGATACCGCTTGCAGCGGAGAGCAAGCAATTAGCATGGTCCAGACCTTAATGGAGCAAAATCAGCAATACGATATTATTTTGATGGACTGGCAGATGCCAAATATAAATGGAATCGAAACAACACGCCAAATCCGCTCAATGAATCACACAAATAATACTTTATATTTGCTAGTATCAGCTTATAATGATATCCCGATGGAGAAATGTGAAAACAGTGATTGTTTTAATGGCATATTACAAAAACCTCTAACTGCCTCGCAATTATATGATACTCTCATAAATATTGATAAACCCTCTCAACTAATAACCCATAACACTAAGACGGATAAAATACCTAACTGGTCACATAACGATTATCAAATTCTAATCGTTGAAGATAATAAAACGAATCAGGAAGTCATATCCGATATACTTAGCCCGTGTGGTTTAAAGATAGACATTGCAGACAATGGACAAATTGCCATCGACAAAATACAGCGAAATAACTATTCATTGATTCTGATGGATGTACAAATGCCTGTTATGGATGGACTGACTGCCACCCGTATTATTCGTAAAACCCATAAATTAGATGCTCTGCCAATTATTGCAATGACAGCCAATGCATTTGAGGATGACAAGAATCAATCCTTAAGTGCGGGAATGAATGAACACTTATCTAAACCGATAGTACCCAAATTATTATACAAAAGTTTAACTCATTGGCTTTCGGATGTTAAAGAAGTTAATTCCTCAAATCAGACTTATTCAGCAGATGAAACAAACAATAATACTATGCTAAAATTAAGTGCATTTAAGGAAATCGATACCGATGCAGCTCTAATTTTCTTTAATCATCGAAAAGATAATTATATTAAAGAGTTAGAACGATTTTCGTCTGAAAAACCTAGTCATATCGAGCAAATACAAACACTAATTAATAATATGAGCGCATATCCAGAATTACAAAGGATAAGCCATACTCTGAAGTCTGTTTCCGGTACATTAGGCATGACCGAAATAAGCAAGCATTGTAAAATTCTGGAAAAATTATTTAAGAACAATGGTGATAAAGAAGAAATTAATCATCACTTTCATGAGTTGAGTGTCAAGTACGCAACAACAACTTCATTCTTAGTTGACGCCTTAGCTAAACAACAACAAACTATAAAACCACATACGCTGGATAAAACGCAGACATTAGATAAGCTTATGGCGTTAAAACAACTATTGATTGATAGTGATTTTAGCAGTATTGAACTTATGAAAACATACGAAAATGATTTTTTATTTCACTTTAATGATCAGTTTGCACTTATTCAAAAAGCGGCTACTAATTTTGACATGGATACTGCGATCAAACATATTGATTCTATTGAGTAATTTTATACCTGAGCTTACAACTTAAAAAATAATATCTAATATTTTTAAAAAATAACTTGATTTTTCATGCAAAGACACATATTGTATTAGACAGATACTGTCATTTACATTAACTGTCATTTTTATTTAACTTTATACAGGAAATTATAATGAATCCAATTTTAGAAAAAGTTCAGACGGCACTCGAAAATTTTGAAACCGAGGATGGAGCAAAGTTTCAAATCAGTGCACATCAGGGCGATGACGTGGATATGTTAACCATTATTAAAGAAGATATGGAAGAATTTGCCATATTAGCAACTGCCAGTGAAAGTCAGTTATTACTGAACGTTTCACTATTTGATGCAGATCAAATTAAAGAAGGCCAGACTGCTGCATTACATCAAATGATGTTAGAACTGAATATGGCTATGCCCTTATCATCATTTGCAAAAACCAATGAATTATATTCGATTTTTGGTGCACTTTCTGGTGATTCAAAACCTGAAACCATCTGTGAAGAAGTTGAAGTTTTAGCTGACAATATCATTGATGCATTAGAAGTTTGTCAAAACTATTTAAATGCTTAAAGAATAATCGAGTTAAATACTTAAAGAATAATCTAGGAGAAAATCATGGGATTTTTAAACAATGTGTGGAAAACACTACAGGGATACGGTAACGAAGCCAATGATGCATTAGCAGATGCACAAGGAATTCGTATTATGGAGCAGGAAATACGAGATGCTAAAGACAATCAGAGAAAAGCAAATGAGTCTTTAACTGACGTCATGGCGGAGCAAAAAAATATGGCTCGAAAAGTAAAAGATCTGCAAGCTTCTGTAGACGAATATGGTAATGCCATTGCAAAATTATTAGAACAGGGCAATGAAGGATTAGCAATGGAAACTGCAGAAAAACTTGCTGAAATAGAAACCGATCTTGATGCAAACCAGGCAGTACTCGAAGGTTATAATAGTCAAGTTTCTGAACTAAAAGCCATTGTTAAAGAGTCGTCCAAACAAATTGAAGCTCTTTCCAGAGAGGTATCCATTGTAAAGTCAACTGAAGCAGCTCAAAAAGCTCAGGAAGCTACGGCCGCACAGTTTTCGGGTACTAATTCATCCCTGCGTTCTGCTTCCGCTTCAATGGAAAGAATTAAAGCAAAACAGCAAAAGCGTAAAGATAAAATGCAAGCTGCTCGCGAACTAGCAAAAGAAACTAGTGGTACTGAATTAAAAGATAAACTAGCACAGGCTGGCGTTATTGGCAGTAAAAATTCAGCTGCTTCTATTTTAGAGCGTTATAAGAAGTAAGTACGAACTACTCCTTCCCCCCTCCCCGTAGGGCCTACTTTTGGTAAAGGGGGAAGGTTGGGACGGGGGTAGAACCTAATCGGGGTCGGAGTCACATATATTCGAAACTTCAGGCATTTCTTAGAAGATATTAATGAGATCAAATTGACCTTAATTTACAAGCTACGTGACTCCGACCCCATAAATAAAATCTAACAAATATTTCACACTTTATAGACTTATGACAAACAAAATACCCAAACGATTCACAGAGTCAGATAAGCAAATTAAAAAAATGCAATTAGCATTTGAATTTGGCGATGCGATTGAAAAAGGTTTAAAGTCAGAAGCATTGGAAAATGGATTAAGTCCGACAGCACAATTAAGAAAAATCCTTAACTTACCTGCTGATGCACCTGTTAAACCGAGACTCTCAATTACTTTGTCTGATGAAGATTTAAAAATACTGGCACAACGCTATAATATTGAACCTAACGATCGTGCTTTTATGCGCCTTAATATCAGTCGTGAAATAGAAAACTATTATCCAGATAAGTAATGTCCACTGACAACAGTCAAAGGCGCCATCCCCCGCAGCGACCGACCCACAACCATGCCAGAAGGCATCGATCAACCCGTGCTGGTGCCCGCACGGACCCATTTTTATCCCGGATGCCTCTACCTGCATGACCTGGCCTGGGTCGATGGGGCTCTGTACGGCAACGCCGTAGGCA
>JADGAU010000166.1 GCA_015231865.1 Gammaproteobacteria bacterium
ACTATAAACTTTCAACCATTTTTCTAATCGGATTTTTTGTCCTTGCAGGCATCAGTATCACTATTATTTATATGGTTTTTAGTTCAATTAACCCTGTGATGAAAGAAATGGATCAGGTGGTCAATAATAATGTTGTTAAAACAGATATTATTCATGATATTAATGCGGCAGCGCGACAAAGAACTATTCTTATGTTAAAAATGGCAGCCAGTGATGATCCTTTTGAACATGATGAGTATTTTCAGGAAATAAATCACGAAGGAGGAAAATTTGCAAATGCCTATGCCAAATTGATTGCAATGAAAAAAAGCCCTGAGGAAAAGAAAATTTTTGATGAAGTCACGACAGAAACAAGAAAAACAGCACCAATAGTAAGAGAAATTTCAACACTGATTGTTAATGATGAATTAGGTAATATTAAAGATGTGGTTGAAGAGGTAGTTTTACCATCACAACTCCATATTATTTCTCTATTAAACAATATGCTAAGTTATTATCATGATATTTCAATCAAAGAGTTAGAGGGTTCTAAAAAAAGAACTCAAGAAACAAGAAACAACTTATTCATTACCAGCTTTATCGCAATTATTATTGCTGTATTGGTAACATTAGGAATTTATCTTTCTATAAGACGTATAGAAAATACTTTGTATAAGCACCAGCATCACTTAAATGCATTAGTTAAAAGTAGAACTTTAGAACTGGAACAAGCCAAAGAAACTGCTGAAAATGCAGCCAGTTCTAAGTCTGATTTTCTGGCCAATATGAGCCATGAAATACGAACGCCAATGAATGGAATTATGGGGATTGGTCAATTATTAATGCATACCCCTCTTGACGAATCTCAAAAACATTATGTTGCGACATTAAACCGCTCTTGTGAATCATTATTAACGATTATCAACGATATTTTAGATTTTTCAAAAATTGAATCGGGTATGTTGCATATTGAGAATGTCAATGTTGATATTAATCACGAAATAACGGAAGTTTATAATCTATTATCAAACAAAGCCAAATCAAAAAGCATTAAATTTACTCTGAATTTACCGGAAGAAAAAATATATGCTATTGCTGATCCTGTGAGATTGCGCCAGATTCTTCTCAATATAACAGGTAACGCCATTAAATTTACTGAAAAAGGTAGTGTCGATATTTCGATTGAAATTTTATCTAAAAAAGACACAGAAATTACCTTATTATTTAAAATAACGGATACTGGTATTGGTATTGAAAATAACAAACTCGAGACTATTTTTGAGAAGTTTTCACAGGCTGACACTTCTACAACTCGAAAATTTGGCGGAACAGGGTTAGGTCTAGCAATTACTAAACAACTTTTAGAATTGATGGATAGTCATCTACAAGTTACAAGTGAATATGGAAAAGGTAGTTGCTTTTTCTTTGAATTGACTAAACCGTTGGGTTCTAAGCAATTACTAGATGAGATCAATACATCAATAGATGATAAGTTTTCTGGCCACATTTTATTAGCAGAAGATGATAGTACGAATCAATTAATTGCCACAAAATTATTAAACCGCTTAGGCTTAGAAGTATCTGTTGCTAAGAATGGCCAGGAAGCGGTCAACATGTTTAAAAAACAAACCTATGATATGGTGTTGATGGATATGCAAATGCCGATTATGGGAGGGGTAGATGCTACAATTGAAATATTTAAACTTTTTCCGGATCATACGATACCCATTGTGGCAATGACTGCAAATGCATTACCAGAACATAGACAACAATGTTATGATGCCGGCATGGTAGATTTTATTTCCAAACCGATTAAGGAAAAGAATTTATCAGAAGTTTTTAAAATGTTTTTGGGCTAATCAATTTATAAGTATAAATCAATGCGATATTTTTATTATATTGTTAAGTTAGTTTATTTAACTGGAATAAGTCTTTTTAGCTTTCATATATCTAGCCTATACGCAAAACCCTTAAATAAAAATTTTACTTCTGAATTTTTAAAAATAGAAAATAGAAATATTAATGAATCTAGCGGTCTAAGCTATTCACCTCAAAACGCCTTAATCTGGACTCATAATGATAGTGGTAATGCCGCAATTATTTATGCTTTGTCAACTTTAGGAACACATATTGGTGAATATCTTCTTCCTGATTTTCCATTTGACTGGGAGGATATGAGCGCAGTCAGTATTGATAATATTAATTATCTTATGCTTGCTGATACAGGCGACAATTATAAATTTAGAAGAACCTATCGTTTATCTTTTTATGTTGAACCAAAAGTAGATTCTAAAAAATCATTAAATACGATAATAAATTTAGATTCTAGTTATTTATCCTGGGAAGTATTATTTAAATTTGAAAATAATAAATCCTATAATATTGAAGCAACGGCAGTAGATTCGACTAGTCAAAAAATTTATGTTTTAACAAAGAGTAAGAAGAAAACAAAGCTTTTTCAACTTCCTTTAAAGCCAACACACACTGGCTCAGGTAATGAGGTGGTTGAAGCTGAATTTATACAAAATATGCCGGACATAAAACGGGCAACTGCAATGGATATTTCCAGAGATGGCTTAAGTGCAGTCGTTCTAGTTTATGGTTATGTTTATTATTACCAGAGAAAAGTAGATCAAAGCTGGAAAAAGGCATTTTCAAAAGCAGATAAAATCATTAAATATCCGCAATTATTTCAGCCGGAAGCGATTTGTTTTGGAGTCGATGCAAATGAGTTATATCTGACTTCAGAAAAAAGATCTCATTTACTTCGTCTAAAATTACTTGATTAGATCTAATTTAAGAAATTATATTTAACTGCCAACTGCCAACTGCCAACTGCCAACTTTATTTAAACTTCCTCATAAACCTCTTCTTGCTCAACACCTTCTTTTTTTACAGGAGTCAGATCTTCCTTACTTATTCCCATCATAACAAGAACAGAACTGGCAACATAAATAGAGGAATAGGTACCGATAAAAACACCAAAAAGTAATGCAGTAGCAAACCCATGGATAAGTTCGCCTCCAAAAATAAATAGCGCTAATAGTACAATGATAGTCGTGAATGATGTGACTATCGTTCTGGCTAAAGTCTGATTTAATGAACTATCAATTATTTCTAATGCCGAGCCCTTTCTCATTTTTCTGAAATTTTCACGGATACGATCAAATACAACGATAGTATCATTAAGAGAATAACCGATAACGGCTAAAACTGCTGCAAGCACTGTCAAATCAAACTCTAAACCAAAAATAGAGAATAAGCCAAGTACCATAATGACATCATGAGCTAAAGCAGCAACAGAACCTAAAGCAAACCGGTACTCAAAACGTAACGCAACATAAATCAAAATACAGCCAAGGGCTGCTAACATGGCTAAACCGCCTGATTCAGTTAATTCTTCCCCGACTTGAGGTCCTACAAATTCAACACGGCGCATTTCGACGGCAGCATCATGTTTTTTTAATATTTCGAATAATTGTGTAGATATTTGAGCATTACTCATATTTTTCTTTGGTGGAATTCTAATCAGTACCTCATTGGCTGAACCAAAGTGTTGTACTACAGCCTTTTCAAAAGATCCTTTCGTTAAGATTTTGCGTATAGGTTCAAGTTCAACACTGTTTGGATATCCAACTTCCAGGACTGTACCACCGGTAAAATCGAGACCGAAGTTAACCCCTTTAAAGATCAAAGAGGCTAAGGAAATAATGATTAATACCATCGAAATAACCATAGCCAGTTTACGTCTTTGCATAAATTGAATATGAGTGTCTGTGAGAATCTGCATGCTTGTTCCTAGATAAGTGTTCCTAAATAATTAATGTTCAAGTTCTATTTAAATTGATAACGAATCAACTTTTTTACCGCCATAGATGAAGTTGACTATGCCACGACAGACAAATATAGCGGTAAACATTGATGTCATAATACCGATGGAAAGGGTAATCGCAAAACCTTTAATCGCACCGGTGCCAACAACAAATAATACAAAAGCAGCAATCAAGGTGGTAATATTGGCATCAGCAATTGTCATAAAGGCTTTTTCAAAACCGGAATGAATACTGTTTTGTGGTGTATTTCCATTTCTCAGTTCTTCTCTGATACGCTCAAAAATAAGCACATTGGCATCAACTGCCATACCAATGGTTAACACAATACCTGCAATACCTGGTAAGGTTAAGGTTGCTTGTAACATTGATAAAACGGCAACAATAATAACTAAATTTAATGCCAGGGCTATATTGGCCATAGCGCCCATTTTTAAATACCACATCAGCATAAATACAAGTACGGCAACAAAACCAATAATTACAGATAAAAAGCCTTTATCAATATTGTCCTGACCTAAGCTTGGTCCAATTGTACGTTCTTCAATGATATAGACTGGAGCGGCTAAGGCACCAGAACGAAGTAGTAAGGCTAAATTATTGGCTTCCTGAACACTATCAAGTCCAGTGGTTTGGAAACGGGTTGAGAAACGTCCTCGAATTGTTGCAACACTGATCACTTCTTCAGTTGTTTTAGTGATAAATGATTTTTTACCATCTTTATCTGTTTGAGTAATACGCTTTGTTTCAAGATAAACAACAGCCATGCCTTTACCAACATTGGATTTGGTAAAATCATCCATTTTTTTACCACCATAACTATCTAAGGTAACAGAAACTAATGCACCATTGGTTTCAGGATCGATACTAGCATTGGCATTGGTAACATGCTCACCAGAAACTATCATCCTTTTCTTAAGTAAAACTGGTCTGGATGGAATCAGGCGACCATTTAATTTTTCTTCACGGGTGTAATAGATCTTTGAACCTACAGGAATTTTGCCATTTAATGCTGCATCAACATCATGTTCTTCATCAACAGCACGATATTCTAATGTCGCTGTCGCACCTAAAATATCTTTAGCACCAGCAGTATCCTGAATACCTGGTAATTGGATAATGATACGATCAGTGCCTTGCTGTTGAATAATTGGTTCAACCAGTCCATTAAATTTTTCATCAATACGTTTACGTAAAGTTGTTATATTTTGCTTTAATGCGAATGTTTGGATTTCTTTAAGCTTTTGAGGATTTATAGTGGCACTTAAAACAATTTGATTATCAATGTTCTTTTCAATTAATAATAAATCTTTTAAATCACGTTTAATACGGGTTGCTGCATTTTCTCTATCTTCATCATTTTTAAAACGTAGTAGAATTTCTTCATCAACCAATTTTGCACCCGTATAACGTATTTTGGCCTTACGCATTAGTTGGCGAGAATCACTCAGGTAGGCTTTTAAAGTTTTAGATAAAGCACTTTCCATATCTACCTGCATTAAGAAATACACTCCGCCACGCAGATCCAGACCAAGATACATGGGTTTGGCACCCAAGCTTAGTAACCATTCAGGAGTCGCAGGTGCAAGATTAATAGCAACGGCATATTTATCCCCTAATTGTTTCTGAATAATTGTCTTAGCACGAAGTTGGTCTGATTCATTATTAAAACGAATGAGCAGATCATTACTTTTGCCAGTATTTTGTCGTAAAGTTGATTTGTTGATTTTGATATTTTCTTTAGCAAGTGATTTTTCAATACGAGCTAGAGTATTTACATCAATTTCAATACCGCGTTTTGAAGTGGCGATTTGTAATGCAGGATCTTCCCCAAAGATATTAGGTAAAGCAAAAATTGAAGCAATAATTATTGTCAGTAAGATGACAAGATTTTTCCATAATGGGTAATGATTTAGCATGAAAATTCTCTGGGATTAATTGAATTTAAAAAACCTTATTTAGAGACTGGTTTATGAGTAAAAATTGCCTCTAGATACCAAACGTTGGGCGAATTACATGTTGCTCTATAGCGCTGATATTTGCTCCAAAGATTAGTGCTATAAAAAACAAACTCAAAAGAATATTTATATATTCTCTTACCAAGTTGATATTGCAA
>JADGAU010000167.1 GCA_015231865.1 Gammaproteobacteria bacterium
ATCAGCAGATTTATCTACTTGCAAGACATGGGTAAAACCAATAATAGCATTCAATGGCGTTCTGATTTCATGGCTCATATTGGCTAAGAATGAGCTTTTAGCAATATTGGCAGATTCAGCCAGAGATTTAGCCTTTAATAATTCTTTGGTTCTTTCATCAACTAAATCTTGCAAATGATGTTGGTGTTCAAAAAGCTTATTTTCAGTGTATACGGTCTTTTTGATTATATGATAAGCAATCACTAAACTAAGTATAACCAGTATTCCACCTAAACTTGTGACAAACAAAAAAGCATATTCATAAAAGTTCTCTGCTGTCTTTACTGATTCCAAGGCGAGTTCTTGTTCATAAGCTAAAATTTCTTCATAACTAGCTATTAGTTCATCTTGAATCGGAATAGATTTTTCCATTAGCAAAGTACTGGCATCTTCATAATTTTCTTCATCCAGTAATGCCAATAATTGTCTTTGAACGCTGGTAGAAGCAAATGCTTTTTTAAAAGCTAAATCCAGCATTTCCTTTTCTTTTGGTATTAAATCATAACTGAGTAATTGTTCTCTAGCTTTAAGAAATCGGCCGGCCGTTAATGACATTTGAGTTTTTTTATCATCTATTTCAAATGTATCCTGGGATAAGGCCATATGATATAAATGGACAGAACGCTCTCTGGCTATATTTCTTATTTGGTTAACTAAGTCAGCTTTAACCGAACGGTCTTTAACGATGATATTCATATGTTCATTAATTTGAAACATACTGTATAGACCGACTGCTATAATGCTAATCAATAAAGATACAATAATAATGAAGCCCAGTGTTAATCTTTTCTTAGAACTGGTCGTAATATCCGGCAGGGACTCAGTCATTAGTACCATCAACCCCTTGAAATTCTCTGACAATATTTATCGCTTCTTCAAAATCATAAGCATTAATACATTCAGCAAGTTTATAGGCTTGGCCTTCATTCAGCTGCATTAGAAATGGATATAAGCTTTGAAAAGCCTGATTACTTTGAAAATCATCCTGTTGTAATAAGTCTAATAGCTCATTAAGCCCCTGATAAAATTGTTCACTACTTAATTGTTGCTCAGTCAGATCAATTGATGAATCTTTTGCTTGCGGCAAACTTTCTATTAATGCATTGATCATATTATTTATGTGAACTTTTAGTTGTTCCAATTCATCGTTAACCTTTTCATTCTGGGCTTTTAATTTATACTCTACTTCCCCTGCAAGCTTTTTGATTTCGATCATGCCTAATGTCGCTGCCACAGATTTAAGGTTATGAGCGTGTCTACTTGCTTCTGTCAGCTCTTTTTCTCTTAAACAGACTTTAATTTTCTCTACTATACTTTCTTGTTCTGAAATAAAACACTTTAACTCCAGTTGATACTTATTAATATCTCCCTTAAAAGAAATTAAGGCATTTTCTATGTTCAGACCTGTAATAGATAATAAATAGTCGGGAGGTGAATATTTGGAGTTTAATTTTTCAATATTATTTTCTTGCCCAATTATTGGCTTTTCTTCAAATAATGTATCTATGGGTGCCATAGTTTTAAAACATCCATTAAACCAAAAATTACTCCCCTTACCCAATTCACTGTAAACACCAATTGTTCCCCCCATTAGTTGAGCAATTTTGCTGCAAATAGCCAGACCTAAACCAGTACCACCATATTTTCTGGTTGTTGAATCATCAGCCTGCTCAAAAGCATTAAATAGTTTTTCTTGTTTTGCACTTGAAATTCCGACACCAGTATCGATAACTTCAAATAAAATCTTAATTTTATTATCAGCACCATTTTCACTTTGCAAACTTGCTTTTATTGTTATTTGACCCTGCTCGGTAAATTTAACCGCATTGTTGGCAAAATTTAGAAGAAGCTGCCCCAACCTAAGGGGATCGCCTTCCAACATATCTGGAATAGAAGAGTCTAAATCAACAACAATATCTATATCTTTTTGTTTTGCATGTTCACTAATTAAACTTGATGTTCTCTTCATGATTTTGGATAAAGAAAAGTCGGTATTTTCCAGCTCTAACTTCCCAGCCTCAATTTTAGAGAAGTCTAAAATATCATTAATGATAGCTAATAAATGTTTGGCCGCTTCTGAAATCTTATGTAATTTATTTTTATGCTCGTGCTGATCGGTAATATCATTATTTTCAAGAATATAGGTAAAGCCAATAATGGCATTTAATGGTGTTCGTATTTCATGACTCATATTGGCTAGAAAAATGCTTTTAGCTTTGTTTGAAGATTCAGCTTCAGTTTTTGCTTTTGACAACTCCAGCGTTCTTTCCTCAACCTGAGTCTGTAGGTTTTCCTGGTGTTGAACCAACAGACTTTCTGCCTTACCAATTTTTTTAATCATATAAACTGAAATCATCAAACCCAGCAAACTGATAACAACACCAAGCGAGAGCATCATAATAATAGAAAAACGATAAGAATTTTCTGCTTGTTCTGCGGCCTTATCTGCCAAAGAGTATTCGTACTCAACAATATCGTTGTACATCTGTAATAATTTATTTTGCTGGGGAATTATTTTTTCCATTAAAAACTGGGTTGACGATTCAGGCTCTTCCTCAAGCATGGCGATATATTGCTGTTGGACTTTATTAGTTTTATAGGCTTGTTGAAATGTTTGCTCAATTTTTAGTTTTTCTTCAGAGCTTAACTGGGTATTAAAGAGTTTGTCCTGTAATTCCAGAAAAACACTTGCTTTAAAGAACATCTTCGCTTTGAGTTCGTCAATAGTAAAAGGGTCTGGATCTAATCCCATGTGATAAAGGATAACAAAACGTTCACCAGAGAGGGATTTAATTCCGTTAACAATTTCAGTTTTGACATTGGTTTTATGAACGATATTATTTAAGTCATCATTGATTGATGACATGTTTTGTAAACCAATAATGGTTATTAAGGTCAACAAAAACCACATTAGCAAGAATCCAAAACTGATTATTTTTTTGGAACTATCTAGTTTAAAATCCATATGCTATTGAATTTTTTATTGGAACTTTCACATTATATCATCCGTAAAAAAATCATCGTCAGAATACGTTTGTGATATTTCTAAAAATTTCTCTTTTACATGCATAAAAGCATTAACAATTTCTGGATCAAAATGAGTGCCGTCTCCATCCAAAATAATATTAACTGACTCATCAAAACTAAAAGGATCTTTATAACAACGTCTTGAAATTAATGCATCAAAAACATCTGCTAATGACATCAGTCTTGCTGATAAAGGAATATTGTCACCGGACAATCCTTCTGGATAGCCTTTACCATCCCACTTCTCATGGTGATAATTTGATATTTCAATAGCAGTGTATAGGAACCCAATACTGCCTTCATCCTGATCCATATTTTTAGTACATTCTTTCAAAGCATCCGCTCCTAATTGAGCATGCTTTTTCATTATATTAAATTCATCTGCCGTTAATTTTCCCTGTTTTAATAAAATAGCATCGGGTATACCGACTTTACCAATATCATGCAAAGGAGCCGCTTTAGTTATGGTTTCTATTTTGTCTTTTGAAAGTTGGCTGGCATAACTTGAATGCTCAAACAAATAATTAGCTAAGGTTTCAATATAAGCTTGTGTTCTTAAAATATGATTACCGGTTTCGTTGTCACGAGTCTTGGCTAAACTTGATAGCGCCTTCATACTGACATCACGGATTAAATCACGTTCTCTAGTACGATCCTGAACTTCTACTTCCAGGCCGGTATTTTTTTCCTGTAATTTTTTTAAGGCATCTTTTAAAGTTAAATGTGTCTGGACTCGAGCGAGTAGGATTGCCGGTCTAACCGGTTTAGTGATGTAATCAACCGCGCCTAACTCTAAACCTTGTTTTTCATCATTGGTTTCATTCATCGCTGTTACAAAAATAACTGGAATAGCCTGAGTTTCTATGTTGCTTTGCAATTCTTTTAATACAGAATATCCATCCATTTCCGGCATCATAACATCTAAAAGAATTAAATCCGCCACAGGTGGCTTTAGTATATTTTTTAATGCTCGTTGACCAGAGTTTGCAGCTTTCACCTGGTAATAAGGTGATAAAATATCACCAATGACGGCAATATTAGTAGGAGAATCATCAACAACTAATATTGTTTTTTTTATAGACATGTATGCCCCCTCTTATTCAATTGCATACTTGAGATTTCTTTGTAGAAAATAATAAAATGAATATGTTATTTTCATACACCAATAATTATTTTTATTCTTACCCAAAACTTATTTTCCCCCTATGGAAAAGCTCAGGCTAAGAACAAAAAAACCTCCTCTAGTTAATCTTATCATACATTTGTTTTTATCGTATTTTTTATATGTTCTATTTCTTCTTCAATAACACAATTTCTATCTACTAGTTTCTTAATTTGCTCAAAGGCTTTATTAACCCGTGCCAATAAATCTTCTTCCTGATGCTCAGATAATGCCAGATAAATAAAGGCATCTTCCATTTCTTTAACTAAATCACTAACCACAACCTTAGTTGCTTCCATATAATTAGATTGTTGTTCTTTTATTTTTTCTAATACGCTATCAAATGATTCTATAATTTCCGTTAATTTCAGGCTTTGATCTTTTTCTTTTCTAAAATCTGCCAATAATTTTTTCTCATTAATAATTTCTTCAATTGCAGCATTCGTACCTGCAACAAGCAAATGAAAATTATCCTTTAAACGACCATAGAATTCTTCATTTTCAACTGGCATATTGGTTACCAACAAAGAAATAATGGACTGATTAAATACGGTAGCCGTTTTAAAACTATATATATCACCTTTGTTAACTAAATTATCGAGCAAACTTAACTCGATAGGCCGATCGATATCATGAGTAGATGAATGTACTATATTTTCAGAGTTAAGTGAAATTCTTAATACTGCTGATAAACTATAGGACTGGATTAAATTCATTAAAATTTTTACTATTTTATCAACACTTTTAGTTTTTAATAATGAGCAAAAATATTGAGAAATTTTACCCATTTCATTAAGGCTTTGAAGTGCTGTCATAGCCGTGTTTTGTGCAAAATCTAATTCTTGCATCCGTTTAACATTTTCCATGGCATTTTCTATTTTTGCCAATAGAATTTCCGGATTTACTGGCTTTGCCAGATAATCTTCTGCGCCGACTTCAAAACCTTGCATTTGTTCTTCGATTGAAGTCAGTGCAGAAACAATAATAACAGGGATTTGTTTAGTGTCGTCACTATTTTTAATAATACGGCATACTTCGTAGCCATCCATCTCCGGCATCATAATATCTAATAAAATCAAGCTTACATCCAAATTGGACTCTAGGATTTTAAGTGCATTTTCGCCT
Organism: Gammaproteobacteria bacterium; assembly: GCA_015231865.1. Taxonomy (GTDB): domain Bacteria; phylum Pseudomonadota; class Gammaproteobacteria; order GRL18; family GRL18; genus JADGAU01. Next base: position 5,354 of record JADGAU010000167.1, read on the forward strand.
GAATTAGCCGCCTTTACCTGATAGTTTGGTGATAATATATCTCCAATAACACGAATATTAGTCGGTTCATCATCAACAACAAGAATTTTTTTCTTAGACATTTAGAATCTCTATAACTTATGAATACAATAAATGTAATCAATAAATAGTAATTATATAATAATTTTATTAACTTCGTAATTTAAATAGCAATGACACAATTCATTAGCCTTATTAAATCGTCAAAAAATAATTATTATTAGCTATTATAAAGTTAGTATATACTTGTTCTATAGATAAATATAGTTTAATTCTTGACGATTATTAACCCTAATAATAATATTATAATTTCTTAATAAGTAATTTCTAATATCCATAAATATTGGATTTATATATTAAATACTAACTTACTCACATTAAGTTTATCTTAATATGATAGAAAACATATATAATTTAATTAAGTAACACAAGAAAATCTATAAATTAATCTATTTTCCTATAATAGTTTTAATTTAATATTAATTTATATACTATTGTATATGGAAAA
>JADGAU010000168.1 GCA_015231865.1 Gammaproteobacteria bacterium
GGACGATTAAGGATGCGTTTACTGCTGGTAGAAGATGATCAGTATCTGGTTGATTCTTTAAAAAAAGATTTGCAGCAATCCGGTTATGCGGTGGATGTTGCAGATAATGGTATTGATGCTGAATACCTTGGTAATGAAATGATTTATGACATTGCAATTCTTGATTTAGGTCTGCCTGGCAAAAATGGTATCGAAGTACTCAAAAGTTGGCGTACTTCGGGTAATCGACTGCCTGTTATTGTTCTAACAGCTCGTAATGCCTGGAATGAGCGTGTCGATGGATTTAAAGCAGGTGCTGATGATTATCTTGGCAAACCATTTCATATAGAAGAATTAAAAGCCAGAGTCAGCGCCCTATTACATCGTACTAATCAAAAACCCAGTGAACAACTTGATATCGATGGTATTGTCTTAGATGAAGAGCAACAAGCTCTTAATATTAATGGTAATCAACATAATCTCACTGGTATTGAATTTCGCTTATTGCGTTATTTTTTATTAAACCCGGAAAAAGTACTTTCTAAATCACACCTGACAGAACATATCTATGATTTTGATTCGGATAAAGACAGCAATGTCATTGAAGTTTATGTTAGACGTTTACGACAAATTATTGGCAAAGATCGTATCGAAACCCGTCGTGGTCAGGGCTACGTTTTTAGGAAAAGCAGCTAATGCGATCACTGCAAACAAAACTTGGCAGTGGTTTATTTCTTAGTCTGATTATCTGTTTTTCAGCTTTCTGGTATTTAGTCAGTATCAATATTGAGGAAGTTGTCGAGGACTATATTTCCTCTCGCATAAAGCACGATATGGACTCTTTATTGACCATTATAAGCATTGATGAAAAAGCAAACTTGGTTATTGATAACGCCAGAATTGATTTACTTTATAAACAACCCTTTTCTGGCCATTATTATTTGATCAACTCTTCTAGTCAGCAAATACATTCCCGTTCTTTATGGGATCATAGTTTAGAACCTATCATACTTAACGCGGGAGAATATCAAAATAGCTATCAAGCAGGACCTCAACAACAAGAATTATTAGTTGTTTCTGCCGCTTATACAAAGCAGAATAAACATTTTACCCTCTCTGTTGCTGAAAACTTCCAACCCATTAAAAATAATTTAGCAATATTTAAATTGTGGTTTGCTATTATGGCTTTCTGTTTATTAGTTGTTTTATTAATACTTCAAATCATTATTTTAAAGCACAGTCTAAAACCACTGAGAACCTCTACCACAGAAATCAAACTGCTAGAACAAGGTCAAATTACTAAATTAAGTGCTAACGTTCCTGAAGAGTTACAACCATTTATTCATGAAGTGAATCATCTTTTAACGCTTGTTGAACAGCGTATATCACGTTCAAGAAATGCATCAAGTGATCTGGCACATGCCATCAAAAAGCCTTTGACGGTGATTAGTCAAATAGTTAATGGACAAACAAAAACAAATGCCCCCGCCACAAAAGACAACGATGAGATTATCCTACAACAAACTGATATTATTTATCAGATAACTGATCGCATATTAAAACGGTCTCGACTTGCCGGACAGGCCTATAAAGGCTCTTTATTTTCATTTACTGAAGATTTACCAGCATTGATAAAGACTCTGGATATGATGTATATGAATAAAAATTTATCACTGGTCACTCATATTACAGATGAAATCAAATGCGCAATTGATAGAGAGGACATGCTCGAGTTATTAGGCAATATTTTAGATAATGCTTATAAATGGTCAAAACAAAGCATTATCATTTCTGTTAGTAACACCTCTTTACTTCATATTCGTGTTGAAGATGATGGTCCTGGCGCCAAAGCAAAGCAAATATCACAACTAGCTAAACGTGGTGTACGGTTAGATGAACAAATAGAAGGACATGGTTTTGGTTTAGCAATCGTTTCTGATATTGTTAAAGACTATAATGGCTCTTGTCAATTTGGATCGTCTAAAAAATTAGGCGGATTCCAGGTTGAGATAAAGCTTCCGGAAACTAAATACACTGCTCCACGTATTGATTGAATCTTAAATTTAGGGAGATTTTATCAATATAAAAACATCAAACTATACCTTTGATATTTGCAAATGCAGCAAGGCATTCAATTTCCTAAGCCCCATATTTTTGATACTGCCCGATCATTTCCTAAAAGACCGACAATAAGACTTATTACTCCAGTCCCGCCAAAGACTATCACTGGGAATAAGTACCCAGGATCTTTGCCTATTGCAAGCCAAAAGACAATGGATGCAAGAAATATAAAAATACTCCCTACTGCAACTAATATTGTTCGATGTGATTGTTTATATTCATACGCTTCTGTACCAGATTCCAGGTGCTTTAGAATAAAAGAAAAGAGTTTGCGAAAAAAGTTTTTCAAATGATTATTCCTTAATATTAATAGCTTAAGTTTAGCTCTTATACCCATGATATTTGGAATTGATTATATTAAGATATCAGCAGAATATATACTTTTAATATTCAGATATGTTACAAAGTGAGAAATAAACTATAAAAAGTAGTAGACTTCATGGGCATCGCAAATAGCAATTATAAAACACCAGAGGTGATAGTTGCAGCGGGTATATTTGCTGGCATGTATAGGACCGGCGAGACACTATTTTAATACTATTATGGAGATAAAAATGCTTGAGCTCAATCAGGATGCACCACAATTTAGCCTTTTAAATGAAGATAATCAAACAATAACTTTAAACGATTATAAAGGCAGTAAAAATATAATATTATATTTTTATCCTAAAGATGATACCAGTGGATGTACGCTGGAAGCGAGCCAATTTACTTCACTGATTGATGAGTTTATAGCTCAAAACACTATTGTCATTGGTGTTAGTAAGGATAATTGCACTTCTCATAAAAGTTTTATAAATAAATATAACTTGAAAGTTATGTTACTTGCGGATACTTCTGGTGAATTATGTAATGCATATGGTGTTTGGCAAGAAAAAGAAAAAAATGGAATCAAAAAGATGGGAATTGTACGCTCCACTTTTATAATTAATAAGTCTGGTAAACTAGTTAGTGTTGAGTATGGAGTTATGGCAGATGGACATGCTCAAATGGTTTTAGATAAGGTTAAATCTTTATAACCTTTCTTTGAAACAGTTGCTGTAACCCTAAATAATCGAGTCAGGATATATACCGCTGATGCTTGGAAATGCAGCAAGGCTTTTTCAATGATTACCGGTATAGTAATGCTTTTTATGCATTGCTGACTGTATTGGGTAGAGAAAATGGATTGATAGAATAATTTGAATTATTTTTGTGCAGTTCCAGTTATATTAATTATCTTAACTAATTTTCCTAGTAACCTTTGTGGTTGAAACGGTTTGGAGATATAGTCGTTTACACCAAGTTCAATTGCTTTTTGTACCTTTTCTTGTCTACTAGTGGCTGTTAACATAATAAACGGGATCTTCATTAAATTTTCTTCTTTTTTCATTTGCTCAAGTAACTCGAGACCAGTCATTCCTGGCATATCCCAATCACAAATAACTAAATCAAATTTCTGAGTTTTGAGTAAACTTAAAGCAGTTTGGCCGTTTGACGCTTCTGTTAAATTATGAAAACCACCTTCAGTAAGAAACATCTTAATGACACCTCTCATTGATGACATATCATCGACAATTAAAATTCTAGTATTAAACATAACATAATAGTATTAAGCTTTGTTCTTTTATGCAAGTGTCAACAGCAAGTATAGAAATTGAAATGACTGTTCAGAAGTCATTGCCAGAGATTTCTGAACTTATATCTAAACTTATAGGCGACAAGTGGCTAGCAACTAAGAGAATTACAGTCTTTACAAAATACTATGTCGTCTGCTAATGGGCTCGTTTGGGAGTAAAATTATTCAGGAATTTATATGAATGATATTAATTTAAAATTAGAAGAGCTTAACCAGAATCTGAGCCTCAAATGGGAAATATCAGATAATCACTTACATAAAGAGTTTAAGTTCAAAGATTTTATCTCTGCCTTCGGCTTTATGACACAGGTAGCTATACATGCTCAGACGATGGATCATCATCCAGAGTGGTCTAATGTCTATAATCATGTTGTCATAAACTTAACCACGCATAGTGAAGGCGCAATTACAGATAAGGATTTTGAATTAGCTAAAAGAATAGAAAGTGTCATTACCACTGGAAAATCATAACTTCCTGTAGTCATAGGGTTTCATTAGCAAAGCTGTTACAGGGTAAGGTGGAAAAATAGACCCTTTGTTTTTGTATGTGATCATCTGTTTAGATACTTACAGGTATTTCCAAAATATTTTTCTATTCGTTCTTTTTCTTTACCTGAAACGTCACATCTCCATGATAGTGAACCTTTATTATCATTTTTTACAGTTGGCACTAGGTAAATTGACGCTTCTTTCAGTTCAGGTATAACATCAAACCATAGATGAATTATTCCGTTTTCTTCTATTCGAGTACCACCACCATCAGGGAATCGAATTTCAGTTGAAGAACTTATTTTAGATGCTGATGCAGGTAATCTCTTATGTTCTTTGTAGTAGTCATCAACTAATGGTTTTTGTTTATCAAGTAACTCACTAAGCGCATAATTGAATCGTACTCTGTTAATCTTTTCCTTATATACAGGCAGAGCTATTCTTGATAATAAAAATATAATAGTAATAACAATTGATATCTCAATTAAAAGTTTTTTTACAGATTTTTTCATTACCCTGCCATAATTATACCTTTGGTGATCAAACACATGGAAACTGATGAAGCACCTGGTAATTAACACCTGATTGAGTATCAATGGATTGATATAAAACAAAGTCTTTTACCTTCCACTGGATAGGTTCAATTGTTTTTGTACTGAAACTATTTTATTTTTGTTTGACTATCTGGCTTTAGTGCAAAAAAGAATCGACTCATTATCTATGTCAGATCTAATGAAACTTATCATTGGAGGCAGGACCAAATATTTCCTCATCCTCATCCTCATCTTCATCTTCATCTTAATCTTCATCATCATAAATGGGTAGCTCCACTGTATCCTCTACCATGCTATGCCATGAATAAGTAAACCATTTTTTAAATAAGGTTAAGGTAAGTTTTTTGGGCCATAATGTTTCATCTGCAAACCAGCCTTCAAGCTCAGATTCAAACAAGGGTTTAAAGTTATTCTTTATCCATTTTTCAACATTATCTTCAGACTCTGCATCCCCTTCTGATATCAGATAAATCGTTGCGCCATCATTTAATGTATCCTCAAGGCTTATGCCAGGATTGTCATTAAATGGATCGTTATCATTAAGCCACTGTATAGCAAACTCAGTGTATTTCAAGATTACCGCACCACGGTTAATCATATAAAGTTCCTTTAATTGTATTTATTACTCAGGAATTAACAGAAACATCTACACGCTCTCTTAGCTCTTTTCCAGGTTTAAAGTGTGGGGAATATTTCGCGGCTAAGGCTACTGCTTCACCAGTCTTGGGGTTTCTACCTGTACGTGCTTTTCTATGATGCAAGGAGAAACTACCGAAACCTCTGATTTCAATTCGCTCGCCTTGAGCCAGAGACGAAGACATATGTTCAAGAATTATTTTAACTGAGGATTCTACATCGTTTAAATTCAAATGAGTATGTTTCATCGATAGATTTTCAATCAACTCGGATTTTGTCATAAATACTCCTTAAATTGAGTGAACTTAGAATAAACTGATGATTTTAAAACAACAATAGTCC
>JADGAU010000169.1 GCA_015231865.1 Gammaproteobacteria bacterium
TCTATTATAAATGATAACAGTTTAGAATTAGTTGTGTTATTAAACTTTAGTTTGAGATACTACCGCCATGTTAAAAATCAAATCATTTTTATTACTTGCCATATTGATATGTTTGCAAGTTTGTCTGTGTTCCCTTGTTTTAGCAAAAGAAACTGTTCAGGCAAAAGAGAAGTTTATCATCAATACCGGCTTTACAGCACCGGTTTCAACTTATTTTAAAAAAGTCTTAAAAGAAGCCGGAAAGCGGATGAATTTAGATATAGAGTTAATAGAAGTCAGTGCTGAACGTTCTTTACGTCTTGTTTCAGAAGGAAAAGCAGATGCAGAATGTTGTCGAATCCATAAAGTCATCAAACCATTTTATCCCTCTCTTATTGATGTGCCGCTCAGTTTTTATGAAATGAACTGGGTTGCCTTTAGTAAAGATAGAACGATTAAAATTTCCAGCTGGGAAGATTTAAGTCAGTATAGAGCAGGTGCTGTGACAGGCTATAAACTGGCCGTGATTAAGGTTAAAAAACATAGTCCAAATCCTAATATTCTGGATACACATGAATCCATGTTTAATATGCTCAATAGAAACCGAATTGACGTTGCTGTCAGTGCCAAATTAAGTGCCATGAAAGTATTAAAAGATATGAACTTAAAAGATCAGATTATGCTTCATGAACCGGCTATTTTTAAAATCCCGTTAACCTTGCAGCTTGCTCCAAAACATCGGCATAAAAAACAGCTTTTTGAGCAGGTTTTAAACAAAATGAATGTCGATGGCACAAATGGTCAATTTTTTAAAGAAGTGATCCGTGAACTGTAAATGGGTAACTCCTTACTCCATGATTTAATTAAATCACGAATTGGTCGAAAGCTTCTTTTATACATCCTTCTTTTCAGTGGTTTCATCACCTTATTGATTACTTCAATTCAGGTCTATATGGATTACCAGCATGAACGCACTATTATCCAGCAGAAATTTGAACAAATAGAACTGACTAATGCCGAATCAATTGAAAGCGCTTTATGGCAACTCAATAGAAAAACACTTCAGCTTCAATTGCAGGGGATTGGACGTGTGCCGGATGTATCATATATAGAAGTGATTGATACTAATGGACAGGTTTTATCGGCGGTCGGCAACCGGGAATATAAAAATTTTGAAGAAATCCAAATTCCCTTACATTTTCACTATAATAATGAAACTCAGAATATCGGCACTTTATATGTACAAATAACCCTGACAGGCATGTATCAGCGATTAACAGATACCCTTGTTATTTTGTTAATTTCTCAAGGTATAAAAACCTTTATGGTCTCTTTATTTATTCTTTATATTTTCCAAATTTTAGTCACAAGACATGTACTCAAAGCGGTAGAGATTTTTCATAAAATGGAGGCAAATCAACTAAATACTCCGTTTCAAATTGACAATAAAAAAAACAATTCGCAGAAACCTGATGAACTAGATCAATTATTCTCTTCGCTTGAAAAGATGCGTTCGAAGTTAAATGACAGCTTTAATCGTATTAATCAGCATAGAGATGAATTGGAAAAAGAGGTTATAAAAAGAACCAATAATCTTAAAAATTCTAATTTAAAACTTAAATATGCACAGAGTCTTGCAAAAATAGGTAATTGGGAACGTAACCTTATCTGTAACACATCAATATGGTCAGAAGAGATTTTTGAAATTTTTGGCCTGCCCTATCAGCAGGAAATAGATACCGCTAAGGCCCAATCTGTTATTCATCCGGATGATAGAGAATTTGTCAGAAAGACGGTAGCCGACTCAATTGCCCGGCAAATTGAATGCAATCTGGAATACCGGATTATTCACAGCGATGGGAAATTAAGATATATCCACTCAATTGCACAGATAACGGCTTATACGGATGATGATAAACCAGAGATAATGAGCGGTATTTTACAGGATGTAACCGAACAAAAGATATCTGCAGAAGCACTGATAAAAAGTCAGGAAAGTTTAGCCTTAGCTCAAAAGATAGCACATCTGGGTAGTTGGGAATTGGATATGATTAGTAATAAACTGACCTGGTCAAACGAAGTGTATCGTATTTTAGAAATAAACCCAAAAACAATAAAAGCTTCTTATCAGGCTTATGTTGCATCTATTCACCCGCAAGACAGGCAAATGGTGAAGATGAAATTATCAAACTCTATTAAGTCTAAAAAGGCCTATAGTGTCGAGCATCGCCTATTAATGAGCGATGGCAGAATAAAATACGTTCATCAACGAGGACAGTATTTTTATGAAAAAAATAGAGCCATTAAATCTACCGGTACCATTTTAGACATTACCGAACAAAAAATTGCTGAAATTGCCATGGTTGAGGCAAAAAATAACGCAGAAATGGCAACTCAGGCAAAAAGTGATTTTCTGGCCAATATGTCACACGAAATTCGCACGCCTATGAATGCAATCATTGGTATGACGCATTTAGCTTTAAAAACTTCACTGGATAATAAACAAAAAAATTATATTGAGAAAGTTCATACATCGGCAGAAAATTTATTAGTGATAATTAATGATATTCTTGATTTTTCAAAAATTGAATCTGGTAAGCTGGAGATGGAGTCAGTTGAATTCCGTTTAGAAGATGTGCTCTCTAATTTATCTAACTTAATAGGACTTAAGGCTGAAGAAAAGAGTCTTGCTTTAAATTTTGATATTGAACAAGAAGTTCCGATGGCGTTAATTGGGGACCCATTACGTTTAGGTCAAATACTTGTCAACCTGGGAAATAATGCCATTAAATTTACCCCGGAAAATGGCAATATTCTAATTAGTGTCAAACATAAAGAGACACAACAACAAAATCAGTCTGTACAGAAAAAAACAAAATTACATTTTTCAGTTAAAGATGATGGTATTGGCATAAGCCAACAACAACAGGGAAAACTCTTTCAATCATTCACCCAGGCTGATACATCAATTTCACGCCAATATGGAGGGACAGGGCTGGGATTAACTATTTCAAAAGCTTTATCAGAAATGATGGGTGGAGACATTTGGGTAGAAAGTACGTTGGGTGAGGGAAGTACTTTTCATTTTACCATTTGTTTACAACAACAGGATGTAGGTAAATCTCAACGTACATCGTTATCAATGGCAGAACAGGTAAAAATTAATGAAACTAATGTCAATCTACTACAGGGGGCAAAAGTTTTATTAGTCGAGGATAATGAGATTAACTGCGAACTGGTTGTCGAGCTGCTGGCTAATATTTCAGTCATGGTGACGGCTGCACAAAATGGTCAGGAGGCACTGGATATTCTTGCAAATAACTCTTTTGATGGCGTTTTAATGGATTGTCAAATGCCAGTGATGGATGGTTTTACAGCAACGAAAAAAATAAGACAGGAGTTAAGTTTAAGCGATTTACCCATTATCGCTTTAACTGCAAATGCTATGACCAGTGATCTCAATAAATGTATACGGGCAGGTATGAATGATTATATTACCAAGCCGATCAATGTTTATAATATGAATAGTGTCATGGCGAAATGGATTAAGCCATCTCAGAAACCTTCAGATACTTATATAAGTAAAAAGTCTAAAGCAAAAGCAAATTTAAAACAGTCTGAGGTATTGCCTGGATATCTTCCAGGTATTGATATTAAAAAAGGTTTGGCTGTTAGCCAAAATAGACAGGATCTTTATCTAAAGCTTTTGCTTAGATTTAAAGAAACACAAAATGATTTTGCAGATAAATTTATTAAAACTGCTGATAGCAAAGATCCTCAGGAACGTGAAAGACTGGTTCATACTTTAAAGGGCACAGCCGGTAATTTGGGCTTGACAGGTGTAGAACAAGCTGCAAGACAATTAGAACAAGCCTGTAGATTTAGAAAAGAGGACATTGAGGCATGTTTACGGGCACTGGTAATAAATTTGGATACGGTTATCAGCAGCCTTTCAAGTTTGCATTATGAAAACCATTTTGAACAGCAAACTTCAGCTAGACAAGATATTGATAAAGTTAAAATAACCCCTTTATTAAGACAATTATATGAAAATGCTAAGACAAATAATATTAAGGCAGACAGTATTGCTACAGAATTAATACCATTTTTTTTGGGAACAGATTTTAGTGGCACTATTAAACAGATTAAATCCTTAATTGAGGATTATGAATTTGATACAGCAGTTGACTCCATAGAAAAATTAATGAAATCATTAAATATTTAAAGAATAAAATCTAAATAGGTCATTGTGTTTTCATCGATTCACAACCCTGACAGTCTTCGCCATATCCAAGGCGTTCGTACTCAGCTATCACTTGTGCTCCAAACAGTAAAATAATAGCGCCAACTTCTAAAAATAGTAAAATAATAATAGCACCGGCAAATGAACCATAGACTTCATTAACCATTGATAAAGTAGAAAAATACCAGACCATAATATGACGTGAAATTTCCCAAAGTACCGTAGCACTGGCACTGCCAACCAGGGCATGTTTAAAACTCAGTTTACCAACCGGCATCACCATATAAAGTGACGTGAGCATTAATAAAAGTCCTAAAATTCCAAAAAAATAAAGTGAATTTTGTGTCAGTCCGGTTAAGTTAATATGCCATTGAATAAGGTGAATAGTCTGAGTTTCCCATAATTGCAACATACCGCTAATAAATGTTACCAGTAATACTCCTAAGCCTAAAATAACAATATAAACATAAGGAATAATAGCTGAAACCAGATAATGTCTGCGATGAATATTAACTCGATGAAAGAAAATAATACACATGGCTTTTTCTAAAACGGTAAAGGTCATGGAGCTAAAAAATATTAAGATTATAAAAAATAGCCAGCCAATGTGTTGCTGTTCAATAAACTGACTCAGTTGTTCGGAAAGTATATTCGCCTGAAGAGGCAGCACAATTTGAATCAGATTATTTAACAGGCTTAAAAGTTCATCGGTTGAAATAAAATTTGATAAAACGATTAAGATAAGCGACAGTAATGGTATTATCGATAATAACGTATAATAAGCAACGGCACCTGCTAATAGCAGCCCCTGATTAGCATTAAAGCCTTTGATAACTTGACTGATAAATAGCCAGGGATTTTTTACTATCTTTTTGGCTGGACTATTCCAATGTCGATTATCTTGATGCTGCATAAGTTTTGCCTGATTATTTAAGTAGTGGCATTATTTCATAATAAGTTTTAGAGCAACAATCCCATAAGCCATCTTTTTTGAAAAAGATAGTTATAATCCATAGAAAATATTCAAATATAAAATTAATATTTTAGATATCTGATGCTGAAACTGAAGGATGAAAAAATTGTTTGAATATTTATTGATTAACCACACTTTTACATGAATAGATAACACAATATTCAGCAAGCAGTACAGTGACATCTTTATACAAAAAGAAATAAACAATCACCTAAGCGAAGATAAAAATAGCTATGATCTCATTTTACTAATCTGATTATTTGAAAATAACCTTGAATTCAATAATGACATTCTTAGTAAAATAAAAAATATCAAAAAGAATAATTGAATAATATACATAAACCTATGGAATTATTGAGACAAGCTATACAGAAATAGTGACATAAACAAAGTATCAGAATACATTAAAACAAACATAACACCAAAATTAGACAAAATATGTCCAAACCCTCCTGCCAACATAATGATACCGATTGCTAAACAGTAGGCACAAATTCCACTAACAATCCAAACTATTTTTAATTTAT
>JADGAU010000016.1 GCA_015231865.1 Gammaproteobacteria bacterium
TTTAGAATCAATAAGATATCAAGTATTGATTTTGCCGGATTTTTCACGAAACCCTGTATTTATATCACAAAATTCCGAACGGCTATGGCGAAGAGGGGGGGGTTCGAACCCCCGAAACGTTTCCGTTTACACGCTTTCCAAGCGTGCGCATTCGACCACTCTGCCACCTCTCCGTGAGGCGCTGATCATATCCGTATCAGCTTTAAGTGTCAAATGCGTTGATTAATTGATTGGTTTAGATATAATCGAAAGCTTCGTTAGACATAAATTATTATTGATTCATACGAGCTGCTCGATTGCTAAGAATATATTTTATTAATATTTTATCAGGTGTCATTTTACTGAATTTGTGCTGTTTTAAAATAGCCCTAGCTGCCACAGTCATTGATACAAATAATTCCGCAGATAATAAAATCAAGGCGCTTACGGCACTAAATAAAATTAGAAGACAAGTTAATTTAAAGCCTTTCTCACCAAACACATTGTTAATTCAATCAGCAAAAAATCATGCTGATTATTCAACACAGAACAACTTCCCTGCCGGGCATATAGAAACGGATTCATCCAGAAAAGAATTCACGGGTAAGACCCCCGTTCAAAGGACAAGCTTTGCAGGTTATGCCAGTTTATTTGTTGCCGAGAATGTTTCCAGTGGGCAAGATAGTTATGAAGCCTCTATCAGTGGGTTGATGTCAGCAATATATCATCGTTTTGCTTTTTTAAACCCGCTTTATGATGAAGTGGGAATGGCTAAAAGCACTTATCCAAATGGAAAGGAATTTTATGCCTATAACTTAGGTAATCGCAGTTACAATGATTTGTGTCAAGAACCTTCCTATATGGGCTTTGATAGTTTCTATTTAAAAGTTTGTCAGCCTAATATTAAAATTGAAGCTAGTGGCTTTAATCAGATAAAACAAGGCTATCTTAGTTTTGTTCCAGAATTAATCGTTTGGCCAACGGATAATGCACATTCAATTTCACCTGTTTTTTATGAAGAAGATCCTGATCCACTTCCTGATTTATCAGTGGCAGGCTATCCAATTTCAATTGAAGTAAATCCATTAAAATTAAAAGATTTTAAAATGAGTAGTTTTTTACTTTATCGGGAAGACACTGGCGAGCAGATAAAACAAACGCGTTTACTCACTAAAGATACCGATCCTAATGAAAAATTAACAGCGTACCAATATGCACTTTTTCCATTATTAAGATTGGAAAATGATGCGTTCTATCGAGTTTTTATCAAATTTAAAGCGAATAATAAAGAAATGAGCCGAAGTTGGTCATTCAAAACCAGTCCTTTGTCGGTAGACAAACACACTTATACCGTTCAGCCAGGGCAGAAGCAGTTAATGGTATCATCCGGGCTTAAGGAGTTTGTTCTTTATTTCCCACCAAGCACCGAGTTCCCGAGTTTTAATCGTTTTCAGGCTAAATATAATTTATTGATAAAACCCGATATTAAATTTATAGATAAAAATACCCTAAATATCAAATTAAATGGCCTGGGCGAGAGCCAATTACGTTTACTATTAAATGATGGTCGAGAATTTACCATTTTATTGGTTGATCAAGGTAAGGTAAATAAATTTAATGTAAATTCAATACCTCGAATCAACAAAGTTCCTATCTATGATTCCGCAAGCGATTTACTATCAATGCCATTTGTACGTGAAAATAATGAGCTATATCAATATTATTTAAAACTGGTTAATCGCACAGAAAATAAAATCAGCTTTAAGTTAGTAAAGGCAATAAAGTTAAGTAGTGATATAGAAAAAAACATAATAGAAAGAAATTTCGATCTCAGTGGTAAGGGGCTCCTGGATAGCCTTTCAATTAATGGGAAAATATTCCCCTATGTTTTGTTAACAAAAGATACTGAGCAAGGCATGAATGTCTTTACATTTAATAAGCAATAGTTTTTCTATATAAAAAATCATGATTTTCAAATAGTTATTTATCATTTATCTTGATAATTATAGAAATAAGCGTATAATCCACGCTTCTTTTTCCCCTGACCAGGATATTTTTCCAGGTTTAAGGGGCTAATAATATTGCAGAGGTTATTGTGGCAAAAACAGAAGTTTCCAACTTTGATGATTTAGGACTAAATAAGCAAATAGTAAAAGTGCTAAGTCAGATTGGCTATGAGTCACCATCGCCTATTCAGGCCGAAACAATACCTCTGCTATTAGATGGTCGTGATGTTTTAGGACAAGCACAAACTGGTACTGGTAAAACAGCTGCTTTTGCTTTACCAATTATTAATAATCTGTCCTTATCTCAAAAATCTCCTCAGGTTCTGGTGCTTGCACCGACTCGTGAATTGGCAATACAGGTGGCAGAAGCTTTTCAAAAATATGCGCATAATTTAAATGGATTTCATGTTTTACCAATTTATGGTGGTCAGGACTATAGTTCACAGTTAAGAGCTTTAAAGCGTGGACCTCAAGTGATTGTTGGTACACCTGGTCGAGTCATGGATCATATGCGACGTGGCACTTTGGTCTTATCAGAATTAAAAGTCATGGTCCTGGATGAAGCAGATGAAATGCTTAGGATGGGGTTTATTGATGATGTTGAATGGATTTTAGAAAAAACGCCCAAAGATAGACAAATTGCTTTGTTTTCAGCCACGATGCCTAAGCAAATTAAACATATTGCAACGAATTATCTTAATAATCCTGCTCAAGTTCACATTAAGCTCAAAACGGCGACAGCAGAAACTATTCGTCAGCGTTTCTGGCCAGTGAGTGGCTATCATAAATTAGATGCTCTTACCAGAATTTTAGAAGCTGAACATTTTGATGCGGTCATTATTTTTGTTCGTACTAAAACGGCAACAATAGAATTAGCAGAAAAGTTGGAAGCAAGAGGTTATTCGTCTGCTGCACTTAATGGTGATATTGCTCAGAATCATCGTGAGCGGACAATAGAACAATTAAAGCAAGGTAAGATTGATATCTTAGTCGCAACAGATGTGGCGGCAAGAGGTCTTGATGTTAAACGCATTAGTCATGTGATTAATTACGATATACCTTATGATGCAGAAGCCTATATTCACAGAATTGGAAGAACGGGCAGAGCAGGACAAAATGGTGAAGCTATTTTATTTGTACAGCCTCGTGAGAAACGCCTCTTAAGTATCATTGAAAAAGCAACTAACAAGAAAATAGAAATGATGGACTTGCCATCAACGGATATTATCAATGATAAAAGGATAGAAAAATTTAAACTTCAAATAACCGATACCTTAGCAATCGGTTATTTAGATATTTATAGCCAATTAATTGAAGAGTATGAAAAGGAATATAATATTCCGGCACTTGAAATAGCAGCGGCACTGGCAAAATTATTACAAGGCAATCAGCCTTTTCTGTTACAGGATAATCCTCGTAAAAATAAACAAAAAGTGATTGATGAGTTCCAGCAAAGGGATCAAAAGTCAGGACGAGAAAGAAGACGCAGTAATGCTTCTGATCGCGGAGATAGGGATAGAAACCAGGGCAAACGTTCTTCAAGAAATCAAAATTCCAAGCAACAGGAAATGGATACTTTTAGAATTGAGGTAGGCCATGATCATAAGGTTAAGCCTGGAAATATTGTTGGGGCTATCGCCAATGAAGCAGGTCTGGATAGTGCAGATATCGGTCATATTAAAATATTTGATCAATACAGCCTGGTTGATTTGCCTAAAGGTATGCCTAAAAGTGTTTTTGATGATTTAAAACACGCCTGGGTTTCCGGTAAAAAACTTGATATTTCTCGCATTGGTGGTGATGCAGTTAATAAGCGTTCAAGAAAACCGGCTAATAAACCTGCTGATAAAAAAGTAAGCAAAAAAGACAATAAACAAAAAAGACAATAATAACCTTATTATGTTATGGATTTAACGACTGAAAAAGGCTTCTCAATTGTTGAATTACTCATAGCCAGTACCTTAAGCCTGATTATTATTTTATCGGTGCTAACCGTCTATGTTAATGCTACGAATGATAGTGCTCAGTTATTAAAGCATGTCCAGTTTAATGAAGAAATGAATGCGCTTAGCCAAATTATTTCTAATGATATCAAACGGGCCGGCTTTTGGGCTCATGCTAAAGAGTTAAATGATTTTTCTGAAAATCCTTTTGTTACTTTTAGCGTATTGCCAGATGGAACAAAATACTTCCCTTTTTCAATTAACCTTGCTAATAATGGTCAATGTATAAGTTTTGCTTATGATGCCGATGAGCATGATGGTAAGAACTTGCAAACATCGGATCTTTTTGCTTATAGATTAAAAGATAAACAAATTCAGGTTTTAAGTAGTGTAAATTTTGATAATTTTGCTAAAGCGCCTTGTGCTAATGACAGTGGACAATGGATGAGTTTAAGTGATAAGACATTTATGCAAATTAGCGAATTAAAATTTTCACTTGTAGGCAGTCAATGTTTAAATATGAGAACACAAGAGATTGCTCAACTTAATAATAATATCCAGCCATCAGCTTGTAGCGAACTGAAAAATACTGCGGGTGATCGTTTACTGGAAATGCGATTTATTACATTATCAATTACTGGAAAGTTGTCCCAGCTTAGTGATACGATTTCTAGTAATGAAATGGAAAAAACCATACAAATTTCTGCTCCTAACCACCATATTTATATAGAGCCAAGTGCACAACCTAATAGTTAGAGATCTTTGCATGAGACATTTTATGCACAATAACAACGTTGTACCACAAGGGCAAGTAAAAAATAACTCGTGCAAAGGTCTCAGTTAGTTTATGAATCCGCAATATTGTCAAATTAAACAACGTAAGCAATTAGGACTAACAACTTTAATTTTCTCAAGTATTATTTTATTTGCAATCAGTCTGGTCGTTTTATATGCCAGTAAATCTGCGCTGATTGAGCAGAAAATTCATAATAACTTAAGTCAAACAAATCAGGATTTATTGGGCAGCGAGTCAAATTTAAATGAACATATTAACGACTTTAAGAAACTGACAGCAGATAAATTAAACGTGGATTTAATTGCTTATCTTGATCAGATTGAAAATACGACTCAAGAGCAAAAAGCGTACAAAATTACCTCAACATCAAAAAAAAACAGTAATAATGAATATCGTTTTTCTACCTGGTTTAGCAAGCTGCCGATATTAGGGAATCAAATAGAACGACTACCGGTTTTTCCTTTAATTGTCAAACACGCTATAGCGGTGAATAGCACGTTTCAGGTTATTAACGGACAATTCAAACGCACTATCTGGGCCGGTGCAGAGATCAATTTTGGGCAATCTGAAAATTCGAATACACAAATTATGATTAATAATAATTTGGTGATCACCTCAAACTCTGCAAAAGGAAACCATATTGATATCATTGAATCAGATCGTAATTTGGCCATATTAGATAATGAAGAATTTTTTTCAAGATTAATGAATGAATCATCAAGATGGATTAAACAGTGGGCAATTGATCAGTCAAGTTACTACTTGGTTGATCAATTAGATAAGATTGATTTATCACAAAATTTAATTTGGATAGGAGATGGCGTTCAGGAAGTTAGTTTATCTTCAATACTATTAGGTAGCAGTACTAAGCCTGTTTTTATGTTTGTAGATGCGAGGGCGGCAAAGTTAATAACGAAAGGTAATATTTCTATAAATGGACTGTTATATGTTCGTGGAGATTGGCAGCCTCAGGGTAATATTCAAGTCAAAGGCATGGTGATAGTGGAAGGTCAAATCTTACCCAGTCTAATACCAGAATTTACGCAAACAAGGATTCAATATTTACCAGAGAATTTAGTGTTTAAGTCTAGTAATTTTAGTACACAAGCACTGATTAATGGTTCATATCAATATCCTGATTATTGGTAAAACTGAATGAATAGACGGCGAGGTATTGCTTTAATTGAAATACTAATTTCAACCCTGATTATATCGACAGGTGTTTTGGCTATTATTTTATTAATGGCGCAGCTAAAGCAGGGCAGTGATGAGGTACATATTGATGATCAGGCCAGTCAACTTGCCTATAACAAATTGGAAAGTTTCAAAAATACAATCATTAAGTCGCAATTTAATGCACTTCAATCAGGTTCTGAAAAAGTTAAAGTTTCATCTGCTAGAGAGTTTGAAATTACCTGGAAAGTTAGTTCAATTAGTCAAAATGAAAAAAAAGTACAAATTAAAGTACATTCTGATCACATCGAAACTGAAATTAATTATCTGCTATTATGGAATGACCCTGCCTTAAGTGTATCAGTCGTGACACATGGTGAAAAAGAAGAAGAAGCACTATTATCATTTAGTGAGTTAGATGGAGCATCAAATAAAATAAGCACTATTGACAATACTATCGTACAAAAATATGACTTTCATAGTTTAGGACAGGTCATAGTTGATGATAGTAATAAGTGGTATTTTCGTGGAAATAATTCAGACATCTGGCTAAGCGGACAATTTAAACAAGGCTCTGATATTAGTCAATTAGTGCAATTGATTTCAGGTAGAGTTTTTGTACAACTATCAAAGAAAACTAATTTTATATCCGACAATTTTCTGGAAATTTCCGGTGGCGGCCATTGTTATTATGTGGGTGATTTTAATGATATTGGTTTATCAAACTGGGCTTACATCCACTTTCAATGTGTTGGCGCACTTGATTGGCAGGGTAAGTTAGGTGTTTTGTCTATACAACAAGAAAACTTTTTTTGTCCATCATCATCTAAAAAGTATTTCAGCTATCAATCGATTAATGAAAAATTACAGCTATCAGGGATAAACCTCAATCAACAGTTACAGGACTTTATTGTTGTTGGAGATGATAAAATTAGCTCATGTGATAATGCACTTGAAGAAATTAATCAGAATCTTATTAATCAAAATTCGATTGCTTTAATTGAAAAAAATAAATTTAAGCAATCGATAGTCATTGATGATCAGTCTGTTGTTTCTTTTAGTGGAACGGTAAATCTGGATACGATATACCCAATTCATAAATTAAATTTTAAAATAACATCACTGGGTAATTCATACCCAATTGCAGACTATGCTTGTCAGGCAATAAATTCGTTACCTGATAACGTAGCTCAATTTCACTGTGCTATGATCTTGAAAAATAATATGATTTCTGATTGGCAAGGGCAATTAGAAGTTAACCTGAATTACTTAAATAATACACAGGGAGTTTCATCATGTCAGGTCATTAGTGATATTGATACCGGTGTCAAAAATAATTATCAACTGAGTTGTAAAAACTTATAATGTCCAACTTAATTGATCACTTAATTTATAAAGGATAGACGAATGAGTCAGTTCTGGAGTCAAATAGTTAACAAGCTTACCCCTTATGTTCCCGGAGAACAGCCCAAGGTAAAAGACTTAATTAAATTAAATACCAACGAGAATCCTTATCCGCCATCTGAAAAAGTGCGCCAGGTTTTATCTGCAGTGGCTCAGGATTCATTACAACTATATCCTGATCCCAATGCGGATGATTTAAAGCAAAACATTGCTGATTATTATCAATTAAACAAAGCACAGGTTTTCGTTGGCAATGGTTCTGATGAAGTTCTTGCTCATACCTTTGTGGCCTTATTAAAACATGAGCAGCCAATTTTATTTCCAGATTTAAGTTATAGTTTTTATCCGGTCTATTGCGGGTTATTTTCTGTTGATTATCAAACAATTCCAGTAAACGACGATTTTGAGATCGATATTGAAGATTACAAACTTAAAAATGGGGGAATAATTTTTCCTAACCCCAATGCGCCCACTAGCTGTTTTTTAAACCTTGAAGCAATTGAAAAATTACTTAGTTTTAATATGGATTCAGTCGTTGTGGTAGATGAGGCATATATTGATTTTGGCGGTGACAGCGCTGCAAAATTGATTGATAAATATGATAATTTATTAGTGATACAAACTTTTTCTAAATCACGATCTCTTGCTGGCCTTAGAGTTGGGTTTGCATTAGGCCAGACTCATCTGATTGAAGCATTAGAGCGGGTAAAAAATAGCTTCAACTCCTATCCATTGGACTTTTTTGCTCAAAAGGGAGCGATAGCAGCAATTAATGACAAACAATATTTTCAGGAAAGTATTGATAAAATTATTGCTAGTAGAGGTTATCTGACAGAAAAATTAACAGAACTTGAATTTAAGGTACTACCTTCAAAAGCTAACTTTATTTTTGTTTCTCATCAAAGTATTAATGCAGAAAAATTAGCTCGCGAGTTAAGACAAAAAAATATCATTGTTCGTCATTTTAAGCAGGATAGAATTGAGAATTTTCTTCGCATTACGATCGGCAAGCAAAATGAATGTGAACAATTGCTGTCGGCTATAAAATCAATTATTTCTCAGAGCTGATTAGCTCTAAATTAATCTGGCTTATTAACGCAACTGCAGAGTCAAAATCAAAATTTTCAATATGCTCTTGCAGCTCATCTATTTGATCTTTGTAGGCACTCGAAAATAGAGGTAGATGTTCGTGAAAATAATCATTTGCACTAAAATCATCATTTTGTAGAAGTTGTTGTAGTTGAAGAAGTTTTTCCTTAGCTTCAGATAAGTTAATTTCTATCGTTTCAGTTTCTCTTGCTTGTTCAGAGTGAGGCAAGTTCTGATCTAGTTGTTCTATTACGTGATTTTGTTGTTCGACTAGCTTATCAAAGAGTTGTTTTACATCAGAAGATTTATTTTTCAATGAAATCTCTAATTGCTCAGCAATTTTATGGACTGAGTCAATTCCCAGAGTTTTCGTGGAGCTTTTTAGTGTATGAGCAATACGAACTGCATCAGCATCGTTATTTGAAATATGATTTCCCAGGAGATTGATTTGTTTTTGATGTTGTTTGTAATAACGTTGTAATTCCCCCAGGTACTTTTCATAATTACCCTGGAAGTAAATAATTGCCTGATCTACATTCAGTACAGATATCTTGCTTAGGCTGCTTTTAAGATTATTTTTCGTTGCAGTAATTGTTTGTTGTTTTTGTTCAGGTTCTGGTAGCCATTTTAATAGCATAGTAAATAAAATATTAGGCTCGATAGGCTTAGAAATATGTTCATTCATGCCAGCAGAGAAACAATTTTCTTTATCTTCGGTGAAAGCATTAGCCGTCATTGCAATGATACAAAGTTCATCACTACTAATAAATTGACGAATTTGTTTTGTTGCTTCAATACCGTCAAGCACGGGCATTTGAATATCCATGAATACCAAAGCAGGTTGTTGAATTTTTAATTGTTCTATCGCTTCCTGGCCATTGTTGGCTATAATGACATTAAGGCCAACCGTTTGAAGAACATCAGTAATGACTTCCTGGTTCAGTCGATTATCTTCAACAACTAAAATATCAAGTTCTTGTGTACTCCAATCAGGCACCTGTTTGGAATTAATGGTACTATTATTTATTAAATCATCGAAGTTGTAATGGGATTTAATAATCGTATCAAATAATAATGAGGGAGTAACCGGTTTATGTAAAACAGCATTAATTCGATCCTGTTTAAATTTTTCTAATGACAATTCATTATTGGCAGTAACGATAATATGCGAAGATTCACAACTTTCAGGTAATTCTCTAATTCGTCTGGAGGTTTCAATACCATCTATCCCTGGCATGGACCAGTCAATTATTAGGGTGCAATAAGGGTCGTTATTCTCTATTGACTGTTTGACCATTTCAATTGCAGTTTCTCCGTCTGGGGCGGTATCAACCCGCATCATCATGTGTTCAAGAATTTCTTTGTGTACATAGCGAGCTTCTTCTACATCATCAACAACAAGTATGCGCTGTTTACCAAAGTTGCTTAGATTTTTTAGTTGGTATGACTGGCTATCAGACTTATTAAAGTAGGCTGTAAACCAGAAAGTGCTGCCTTTGCCTTTTTCACTTTTAACACCAATATCGCCTTTCATCAGGTTAATAATTTTTTGAGAAATAATTAATCCAAGACCCGTTCCACCATATTTTCGGGTTGTTGAGACGTCTGCTTGTTCAAAGGCTTTAAATAGTTTTTGCTGTTCTTCATTTGATAAGCCAATACCGGTATCTTCAACAGAAAATAAAAGCTTAATATCCTGTTTACTTTTATTAAGCAGTTTGACATTAATACTGACTGTTCCATTATCAGTGTATTTCACTGCATTATTTACCAGGTTAATTAACACCTGTCCAAGACGAAGCGAATCGCCGGTCAGCATAGCAGGTATTTCTGGCGCTATATTTATAATAGCTTCTATTTGTTTTTCCTGTACCTTTTCACTAACAATGGTGTAAACATTTTTACAGACTTCCTCCAGCATAAAGTCTTTATTTTCTAATTGTAATTTACCCGCTTCAATTTTTGAAAAATCCAGAATATTGTTAATCACCCCTAATAAGTGTTTGGCTGATTCTGAAATTTTATTGTATCTATCCTGTTGCTCTTCTCGGCTGATGTTGTCATGTCTTTGTAAAATGTGAGTAAAGCCAATTATGGCATTTAGAGGCGTGCGAATTTCGTGGCTCATATTGGCAAGAAAGATAGATTTTGCTTCATCTGCTTTTTTGGCTTTTTTGGTTGCAGCACTTAACATAATAGAATTAGTTTTAAAAATTTCCAGTGCATTGGCCATATCTGATAACTCTTTAGATTTACTGGTATGCTCGATATTAATATCAGTTTCTAATTTTGATAATTTTTTCATCGCTGTGATCACTAATTTCCAGGGATAAAAAATCTGGCTAAAAATGTATAACCAAACCGAAATAACCATTACGATCACAAAAGAGGAAATGATGAGAATTATAAAAATTTCATTTAAATGGTCTTGTTTTAGTGGCTGTAAATAGTCTTGCATTGATTGAACACTGAGATTCATTAATTGATGAAAGCTTTTATGTGTTTTACTGGCAATTTTAAAATATTCAGGTTGAGTTATTGCTAATATTTTTCCTGAATCAGACTCTAAGAGTTTTACAATTGCGGCTTTAAATATTTCCTGATATACCTTATAGGTTTGGTGTGTGGTATTAATCAGCTGTTTATTTTTAACTAATTGTGTTTCTGTTAATAGTTGTTCCCAATAATAATCCATTAGATTAACTCGGGTTCTTATGTCTTTAGATAGTTCAGCAGATAATGGTTTATTATTCATTAATAGATCGCTAAATACAGGGGCTACAAGGCCAAATAAATTACTGATTTCTAGAGCATAGCGTTGAACATTCTGTATTAACATAAATTGAGCAGAAACATTGAACTCGCTTAGAAATAAATAAACAAAGTATTTTTGCTTATTAATAACGGTGTTTGCATTTTGTATCCATTCATTAATTGTAAGATTTTTAGTACTACCAGTCGTATCATTTTTATTGTTTAGAGTGATATCAATTTGATTCTGAGTTGTAACAAAAGCCCCCCTTAATCTTAATAATGCATCAAAATTAGCTTGCATTTGCTCATCAAATTTAAACTGTTTAAATAAAAAAGAAAACTCTTTAAATGATTGATTTGATTTGCCTCGAAAATGAAGATAATTTTTTTGACTTACGTGTCCATGCTTAGAAACATTATCTGAAGGTGGTTTGATATGATTCATCATGGCATGTTTGCCATCGATAGCATTCATTTGATGAGAGGGTTGATGATGAGAGGCCTGATGCATTTTTTTCTTTTTACTTTGCATCATATTTAAACGTGCTAGAGCAATCACACCTCTGCCTCGTTCCATAATTAAATCCTGAGTACTAGATAATAAAGAGCTGATAAGGCGATTGTCGATATCTAATTGTTTGTATTTATTGTACCCTTGTACCGACTGGTACAGGAGATAAGTAATAAATGCAAAAAGTAATAGACTTAAAGTAATTAAAGAAGCAGAAATAACAAAAAAAGAACTTATTTTAGTTTTATTATTATTCATAGTTAGGTAATTTTATAATTAAAATCATAATGTCTTTGTATTTATAACAAAATATGATTTATAAATATACCAATTATTAAATAATTTATATTGTATAGAACGTATAAAAGAAATAATAAAATAACAGGAAACTAGAAATAAAAATAATCTTGCTTTTATTCTATACTTGCTGAATTTTCCTTAAATAGGCCCTGCTTTTGTCAAAGATTATGGGCATATTAGGTTTGTTTCTTATAATGCTTGAATGAAAAATTGTATAGACATATCATAAATAAACCACTTAATCCATATTGCTTACTTTGATATAATGACTGGCTTAACCTTAAATACTGAAATTTTTTAAATCATTACTTTCATTAGGATTCATATGTTAAAGCTCCCTGATTTTTCTAGTGCAGCCGTGCTTGTTGTTGGTGATTTGATGCTCGATCGTTATTGGCATGGCGCAACATCGAGAATATCACCTGAAGCACCCGTTCCTGTGGTTAAAGTTGAAGAATCAGAAGAGCGAGCCGGCGGAGCTGGAAATGTAGCATTAAATATTGCACATTTAGGTGGTCATACAACTTTACTGGGTGTAACGGGTGAAGATGAAGCCGGTCAATTATTAAAACGGCAATGTGAAAAATTTAAAGTTAAATGTGAATTTATATCATTTAGTGATTTTACCACCATTACCAAGTTAAGAGTTATCAGTCGCCATCAGCAATTACTAAGACTGGATTTTGAAGATCATAATTATAACTATGATGATAAAGTCTTGTCGGCTGAGTTTGAGCGAATTATCCAATCCAGTTTAACGGATAAAAATGTTATTGTTCTATCCGATTATGCCAAAGGTACTTTGAGTCAAACTCAGACATTAATTCAATTGGCAAACAAACAAAATATGCGTGTGGTTATTGATCCCAAAGGCAGTAGTTTTGAGCCATATCGGGGTGCTTATCTATTAACGCCTAATTTATCCGAATTTGAACAAATTGTTGGCCCATGTTTGAATGACGAGATTTTAATTGAAAAAGGGCAGAAGTTACGTCAGGATTTAGATTTAAATGCATTATTAATAACGCGTAGCGAACAAGGTATGACTTTAATTACAGAGTCAGGGTCGCACCACTTTCCAACTCATGCCCAGGAAGTTTACGATGTCACTGGTGCTGGTGATACGGTCATTGCGGTACTTGCTTTGGCATTGGCAGCTGAAATGGATTTGGTTGATGCGGTCAAGTTGGCAAATATTGCTGCCGGTATTGCGGTCTCAAAATTAGGAACGGCAACAGTCAGTTTATTGGAACTTCAGCTTGCAGTACGAGATATCAAACCTGTTGAAACGGGTATTGTAGATGAACAAATTCTGGCTGATTTAGTGTCAGAGTGTCAATTACATGGTGAAAAAGTGATTATGACCAATGGTTGTTTTGATATTTTGCATGCAGGACATGTTGGGTATCTGGAACAGGCTAAAACATTGGGTGATCGTTTAATTGTCGCTGTTAATGATGATGATTCAATTAAACGATTAAAAGGTGAAGAACGTCCAGTTAATACGATGAGTAGGCGTATGACTGTATTAGCGGGTCTTTCCTGTGTTGATTGGGTTGTCGGTTTTTATGAAGATACACCAACACGGTTAATTTGCCATTTAAAACCGGATGTTCTGGTGAAAGGTGGAGATAATGATCCTGCTAAAA
Source organism: Gammaproteobacteria bacterium (assembly GCA_015231865.1). GTDB lineage: Bacteria > Pseudomonadota > Gammaproteobacteria > GRL18 > GRL18 > JADGAU01. Next base: position 13,605 of record JADGAU010000016.1, read on the forward strand.
TCCCCGGTGGTGATTGCGTCAGGGACAATGGTGGAGAGGTATTGGTTATGGATTATTTAGATAATTGCTCTACTACTGGTCTGATACGCACTATTCGAGAAACTGACAAAGGAAATCAATAAATTATATTTTATTAATACCTTTATAGGAGATAGTTTTAAGCAAATTTTTCAGTTGACCAAATATAGGAATTTGTAAGTTTTCTGCAATTTCAGCTAAAGGTATTAATACAAAATTTCTTTTGCTTATTTCTGGGTGAGGAATAGTTAGAACTTCTGTTGAAATCTGAATATTTTCATAAAGTAAAATATCCAGATCAAGTGTTCTTGCGTCCCATTTTTGCAGTCTTTCTCTGCCATGCTTATTTTCTATTTTGTTTAAGGCAAGCAATAAATTTTCAGCTGATAGCGAAGTAGTAATTTTTGCGACAGCATTAATATAGTCTGGCTGTGGTTCCTGGTTAAGGGTTAATGCTTCAGAACGATAAAGTGATGAGGTCTTGACGATGTCTATATCAGGGTGTTCACTCAGATTGGTAAACGCCTGTTGTATTTGCAGGATAGGATTATTTAAATTGCTGCCTAAGGCAATATAAGCGATAAAACTCATTTATTATGAAATGCTAAAACCGAGTTGATAGGCAGTATATTTTCTGATGTTAATAACGCCGGTATCTAATATAAGATACTGGCCTTTAATTCCCATTAATTGACCTTCTGCAGTCGCTAGTTTATCTAAGTTAAATGATTTTACTTTTGCCGGGTATTGTTCAACCGGATAATTAATATCGATAATCGTTTCCTGGTTTAGCAATTCTATATCTTCAGGTTTAATCTGCTGTTCATCCAAAAGGTTTGTTATTGATTGCTGACATAAGTTAAATAACTGTTCACGCGTTTGATATAAATCTGCTTCACTGACTTCACCTTTGAGCATTTTCTGCCAGGATGTTCTATCAGAAACATGTTCCTTGAAGATCACTTCCATCAAACCAGAATAATATCGCTGTGATACCTTAACAATTGGCAATGCCTGAATTGCACCTTGATCCATCCAACGAGTAGGAATTTGGGTTCCACGAGTAATACCAACTTTGACACTTGATGAGCGCGCTAGATAAACGTAATGTGGTATCAAGCAATTGTCCTTACCCCATTGGCTATCTCTACAGGTTCCAGCCTGATAGTGACATTTTTCTGGACTCATGATACAGCTATCACATTGAGGTAAACTTGTAAAACATGGATAACAATAACCTTGAGCAAAGCTCTTTTTAGTTTTTCTGCCACAGGAAATGCAGTTTATATGACCTAAATTTTCTATTTTTATGTCCCGGCCAATCAGAGAATTAAGTTCCACAAGTTCGACATTTCTGTCAGTGTCAGTATAAAAAGGGAGTTGATATTGCACCAGTCCATTTTCTTTTAATGCAGTTTTTAATTTACGAACAAAACCCTGGTACTTCATGTTTCTATCTGTCTCCAGTTGTTAAAAGGCTAAACAATTGCTGCCAGTTGAATACGGGGCCAGGATCGGTCTTCCTTTCAGGCGCTATATCACAATGACCGATTATACGTTCATTACTTATTTTCGGATAGTATTGCTTTAATTCCTTAATTAAGTGAGTTAACTTTTGGTATTGCATTTCTGTATAAGGAATATAGTCGGTGCCTTCCAGTTCAACCCCTATTGAGAAATCATTACAGCCTTTAATTCCGCATAATTCGGATTCTCCGGCATGCCATGCTCTTTCATTAGTGGCAACAAATTGTATCAGTTCACCATCACGACGAATTAGAAAATGAGATGAAACTCTCAATTTGCTCAAATCCTCATAATCAGGGTGCGCTTTTGGATCCAGACAATTAGTAAATAGAGAGCTAATGTCGTCGCCCATAAAATGACCCTCAGGTAAACTGATACCATGAATAACAATACAGTCTATTTCTGTATTTTCTGGTCGGTAATTAAAGTTGGGGGACCTAATGTGTCTGGCAGAAGGCAGCCAGAAGTATGATTTGATATTGCTACTTGAGTTTATCAAAAGAATAAATTGTCACGCCTGTAACTGTAAACAAAGCTTACAGTTAACAGGAGTGAATTTTAAAATCTTAATGTTCAGTTATTATTTCAAGAATATACTCATCAACACGCGTATCTTTTTGCGCTAATAAGATTTTCTTTTGATTAGTATCATAAACTTTTGCACTTTGAACAATTTGTCCTGTATCTAATTTAGCGTCAAAAGGCTTAGAACTAACTAAAGCACGAATAGTTTCTTTACCATAAGGTTGTTCAACCGCAAGTTTTATTTTAGATTTATTGCCACCAATGACATAAATCTGCCCAGGCACAACCTTTTCTTTACTTTCAAATAAATTAGGTACTAAGTGAACCACTTTACCATCAACTGTGTAATAGTCTAATTTTACATAAGAAGGTTTATTAGCCACTAAATAAATAATGATCTGCTCTCCAGTTTTATATGGAATACCTTCTTTTTTTGCAGTCCACATTCTAAGCTTCAGCTCATTGCTCTTTTCACCCCAAGTATGAGTTTTCATACTTGCGGTATTAATTTTATCAGGCATTGCCTTGATAGTTTTGGGCACTGCTGAAATAGAACGGAAGTGAAATGCCGCTTTTTTGAAGCTATCTTTTTCATCAAGAACAACTTCAGGGACTTCACAGTCAAAAAGTTCTGTTTTTTCTAATTTACCACTTAGAACCTTACTCTTATTGATACCTATTTCAATTGTGGTGTCAGAACCATACCACTCCTGACGACAACCGGCATAGTATGTCAAAATAAGTGAAGAATCTTTTCCTGTTTTTATTTGGTTAGATGTAATTGCATCATCACCAAAATCTATGCTGCGATTATTCTGGTTGACGACTGTAACATTACCTTCAACATTGGTAATGATACCAACTGCGGCTGCAGATACAGTTTGTATGCTCAGCAAAAGCAATACAGCCAAAAACGTACTGTAGGTGCTAAATTTTTTTAAGTTCAACATAGGGTTCTCCTGTTTATATATCTTATTATAGGCATATCTATCTTTTTATTCTCTTAAATAACATAAATATTTTCCCTTGCTTTTTAATTATTTATAGAAAACGGGTAAAAAATATTTTGTTGGTTGACGACTATTAAATAAAAAAACTTTAAGTGTCTGATTTTGTTATCCATTAGTTTCGTGCTTAAAATTTTGTTTTAAGCTGTGGGCACTTTTAAGTTAGTTACTTCGTAAACAAAAACGGGCGCACGTCCTTTTAGTGGAACCTCTCCTTTGGGTATAGATACAATATCATTATGGACCAATTCTTGACACTCATGTGTGATCAGGATTGCAGATTTGAGATTTTTTGTCACTCCTTCAACACGAGAGGCAATATTGACAGTATCTCCAATAGCAGTATAGTCCATTTTTTTATCAGAACCTACATTTCCAATATGGGCATATCCTGTATGTAATCCTATACCATTATCCAGCGCTTGTCTCCCTTCAGCAGTCCATTTTTCATTTAGTTTTGCCAGACGAGCACGCATGTCTAAAGATGCCTTGACGGCAGATAGAGTCGGATTCTCAATACTGATGGGGGCACCAAAGAAGGCCATTAGGCCATCACCAATAAATTTATCGACAGTACCATTATTATTTAAGATAGCATCAGTCATTTCAGAAAAATATTCATTCAAGGTACGAAATACTTCTTCAGAAGGGTTTGCTTCAGAATATGTGGTAAAACTTCGAATATCACAAAAGAGTACACAAACCTTAGTTCTTTTACCTTCCAGTTCCATCGGCGCATCGGAATTTAAAATGTCTTTAACGACTTGGTCATTGACATAACTTTTGAAAAATGTGGCTAGACGCTTTTTACTTTTTTCTTCAATAATAAACCGGTAGAAATAAGTATCACCATAAGCAAAAACCATCATTATTACTATTGAGGAATAAGGAAATAAAATATTAGCATCAAAAAGTAAAAGGTTTGCTATTGAGAAAATTAGAAAAATTATTAGTAGCAGGGTAATTGAAGCTTTTAGACTCAGTTTTGATGAATAATAAACAACGATAAAAGAAATAATCATACTCATAAGGACAAATAGAATTGTTGGTGATTTTGTTAAATCATTATTATGAATAATCATATCAATTGCGTGAGCATGGATGAGTATTCCAGGTGTTTCCTGTGCAATTGGAGTGGGTAGTATATCGCCTGAAACATTAGTTACCCCTATTAAGACAATTTTATCTTTAAACCATTTTGTTAGATCTTCATTTTTATTATTGTCAATTGCATCAATTACCTCATAAAATGGCACTATTGGAATTGTTTTATTTAATTGATAGTTTATTGTCTTAACCGTATTTTGTTCTAATGGTTTTTTATCTAGATAGTACGCCGATATGCGGTTGGCAAATCCCGGCAGGCTAACTTCTTGTCCTGTCATCGATTCATAATTCAATTTGTAGTGTCGAACAAAGTTATCATCACCTGGTATCGTATTGACAACACCGAAGCCTGAACGTCCGACAATCGAACCAAAATATTTCATTGGCAATGACGTGTCTATTTCAATATTTGCCTGTCCTTTTTTTCTTGATGCAGCACCAATTCCCATAACTATTGGTGTTTTGTACTTGTTTTTAGTAATTAATAATGCCCGCCGTAAAGCATTTTTATCTTTTTTAGAGCGGGTTACAAAGTCATCAATACGTTTTGCCCAGATTAAATCAAGCCCAATAACTTTGGCTTTATGTTGACCAACATGCTCGATAACTTTGGCAAAATAGGTATCCCATAAAATAAATGGTTCTTTTATCTTTGCAATGGATAAATCATCGACACCTATTACAACAATTTCTTTTGAGGTCTTGGGCTCGTGCAATAAATCAGCTCTTAAGTTATAACGAATATCCAAACTCTTTAATTCAATAAAATTAAATACCCCGGTTAATTCGATAATTATTGCAACTAGACATGAAACCGCAGCAATTATGTAATAGGTTTTTTTCATAAAGTTTAACCTTTGATAATTCGATTAAAGTGCTCACTTGGTCGCATGATATTGCTGATTGTTTGTGAATCAGGTAAATAATAGCCACCTATGTCAACTTTTTGTTGTTGCACATCAATTAATGTTTTTAAAATGCTGTCTTTGTTTTCGGTTAAAGCAGTAAAAATGGGTTCAAAATGCTGTTGTAACTCTATTGACTCGTCTTGTTCTGTTAAAGCCTGTGACCAATATAAACTAATATAGAAATGACTGCCTCTATTGTCTAATTCACCAGCATTATAGGAAGGTGAGTGGTTATTTAATAATAATTTGCCTGTGGCCTGGTCAAGAGTTTGGGATAAAATTTTAGCCTTAACATCATTAAAATTTTGAGATAAGTGTTCTAAAGATACTGCTAGCGCCAGAAATTCTCCCAGAGAATCCCAACGTAAATGATTTTCGTTAATAAGTTGCTGAACATGTTTAGGTGCAGAACCTCCTGCACCTGTTTCAAATAGACCGCCACCATTCATCAAAGGAACAATAGATAGCATTTTTGCACTGGTTCCTAATTCAAGAATGGGAAACAGGTCAGTTAAATAATCGCGTAAAACGTTCCCGGTCACAGAAATAACATCTTTATTCTCTTTGATATAGGCTAAAGATAATTTTGTTGCTTCAACTGGTGACAGAACTTGAATATCTAAATTGCTTGTATCATATTGTTTTAGATATTCAGTTACTTTATTCTTAATTTCCCTGTCATGAGCACGATTAGGATCTAACCAGAAAATTGTGGGTACCTTAGTCAAAGTGGCTCGTTTAACGGCCAGTTTTACCCAGTCTTGAATTGGCGCATCTTTAACTTGACACATTCTCCAGATATCTCCTGACTCTACATCATGTTCAAGTAATACTTCAGTTTCTAAACCAGATTGCTTAATGACACAGACTTTGCCTTTTTGAGAGAGCTGAAAAGTTTTGTCGTGAGAGCCATACTCTTCAGCTTTTTGAGCCATAAGACCAATATTCGCAACGGTCCCCATAGTGGCAGGGTTAAATGCACCCTGTTCCTGACAAAACTCAATGGAAGCTTGATAAATCCCCGCATAGCAGCGATCTGGAATAATCGCCAGGGTATCTTGTTGTTTACCTTCTTTGTTCCACATTTTTCCGCCATTTCGAATCATTGCTGGCATTGAGGCATCAATAATGACATGGCTGGGAACATGCAGGTTAGTGATATTGTTGTCTGAATCAACCATAGCAAGATCTGCGTTTTGTTTAAAGCAATTGTCGATATCTTTTTGGATATTGGCTTGTTCTTGTTCAGAAAGTTGTTTTATTTTTTGATATAAGTCGCCAAGTCCATTATTTGGGTTAATATCCAAAGATGCAAAAGTTTCTTTATACTTATCAAAAACTTCCTGGAAATATACCGATACAGCATGGCCAAAAATAATTGGATCGGATACTTTCATCATGGTTGCTTTTAAATGCACGGAAGCTAAACAATCACTATCTTTAGCTTGCTGATATGCAGATTTTAATAGTTGTTTTAATTGCTGTTGTTGCATGACAGAGGCATCAATAATTTCACCTGTTTGCAACTTTAATTCAGATGTTAAAATTTCTTCAGTCCCATCGTCAGCAATAAATTTAATGATTACTTCACAGGCATCATCAAGTGTTATGGATTTTTCACTACCATAAAAATCACCTTGTTCCATACTAACAACACGAGTCTTTGAGTCCTTTGACCATTCTCCCATGTGATGAGGGTTGGCTTTTGCATATTGTTTAACAGATAATGGTACGCGTCTGTCTGAATTACCTTCTCTTAATACCGGATTAACGGCACTGCCTAAAACTTTGGCATATTTCGCCTTAGTCGCTGCTTCAGGTTCAGTTTGCGTTTGTTCTGGATAATCTGGAATATTAAAACCTTTATTCTGAAGTTCTTTGATGGCTGCAGTAAGTTGCGGGATTGAAGCACTGATATTAGGTAATTTGATAATATTAGTTTCAGATTCTTTAACTAGTTGTCCTAAATAGGCCAAATCATCATTACGCTGTTGCTCTGTACTTAAGTGTTCAGGAAATTGAGATAAAATACGTGCTGCAAGAGAGATATCTCTGGTTTCTATGTCTATGCCTGCTGCCTTGCTAAAAGCTTTAACAATCGGTAAAAATGACTCTGTCGCTAATGCGGGTGCTTCGTCAGTCAGTGTGTAGATAATTTTTTTTTGGTCAGTTTTCATACAATATACCAGCCTTATTTTTGTTCAGAGGAGCTTGTCTTTTCAATTGTTTCAGAAGTTGCCTGCCAGGCTTTTGAGCTTAATTCTTTTGTTTTTTCCCAAGCTGCTGAACTTCCTTGTTTGGTTTTTTTCCATGCGCTTGAGCTGCCTTCTTTGGTTTTTTTCCAGGCTTGTTGTCTATCTTCTCTGGTATCCTCCCAAACTTCTTTAGATTTCTCACTGGTTTTATCCCAGATTTTAACGGTAGTCGATTTTGTTTTGTCCCACAATTGACCACTTTCTTGTTTTATGTCACTCCAACGTGATTTCTCATCGTTTCTAATATCTGGTTTCTCTTCAGCAAATGTAAAATTTGAAACTAGTAAAGTGAGTAGCAAAATTATGACAGTTTTCATAAATAATCCTTTGGATGCGAATAAAGTCAAAATAACCCAAAAATCTTTTAAGCTTCAGTGATCTAGTCATTTTGATAACGATTCAAGTTATTATAGGTTTAATTGAAACTAAGATTGTATCATTCACTTAGTATATATTCTACAATGTAACTATCTGTAATAATTATCATGTTTTTTTTAAATTTTAGTATATAGTTAATGCCTGAACTTATAATATTGATTTGATTCCTGATGCAGATAATTATAATATTAAATGTTTATATCCACTGAATATAAATTAATAAATTAATACATATGATAATTTTCAATTATGTAACTTGTGGAAAAATCAGATCTATGGGAACTAGAATCGGAATAAAATTATGAGTTGGTTTTCTTCAATTTTAAATTTACCTAAGCATTTGCTTACAGGCTCTTCCACACAACTGCTTTCGTCTGCATTGACTGATACTGGTTGTAAACGCAATCATAATGAAGATAGTCTTCTTGAAGATAAAAAAAATCACCTCTATGTTGTTGCTGATGGTATTGGAGGGCATACCAGGGGTGAAGTCGCTAGCTCAGAAAGTATTAAAATTGTTAAAGAAATTTTATTTTCTAAAGAAGTTATTGAATTACAAGAACATGACAACCTATCACAGGTTGACTTTGAAGACTTAGATGATATGGATGGAGATAAATTCTCTGAAATCAACCATATGCTGCACGCGATTGAATCAGTGAATAAATCGATCAACTCAAGAAATCAAAAAGAATTATCTGAAAAGAAAAAAGGTATGGGAACAACCTTTGTCGGTTGTTGGTTTTTACCAGCTTATCAGAAAGTTATTTTGTTTAATATTGGTGATAGCCGCATTTATTTATTTCGAAATCAGGAATTAATTCAAAAAACTGTTGATCATTCACTGCTTCAATATTGGTTGGATCATGGCCAGAAGGGCCCTAAACCGAATGCGAATATAATTGTTCGTGCGATTGGGCCTAGAGAGGAAGTCTTACCAGATCTGGAACTATTTAATTATCAAAAAGGTGATAGCTGGTTAATTTGTTCTGATGGTCTGCATGGAATGTTAAGTGATGATCAAATTCAGAATTTTTTACAAGATAAAACAGAAAGTGATAAGTTAACACACTATGATTCTTATGCTAAAGAACTTGTAGATATGGCCAATGATGCTGGTGGCCACGATAATATCTCAGCTATTTTAATTCATGTTGTTTAAATTTATCTAATTGAAAAACATCTTTCTTGAATAATTCAAACAAAAGTCAAACTATCTTTTTTAGACAATTTCAAAGATTTGTTTATAATAACTTATCGAAAATATTTTATAACTTGATATAATGTCATTTTTTTCTATGGTCGTCTACTAAATGAGTGACTCTAACCTAAATCTAACTGAAATATATATTGTTCTTGTTGAAGCCTCTGATACTCAAGTTCAAATTATTTTAAATCAATTTCAAAGTCTTCAGGTTTCAAACATAAAAGTTGTTACTAATGGACAGCAAGCTATTGATACCATTCATAGAGACATTCCTGATTTAATTATTTCATCGATGTATCTTGAAGATATGACGGCGGTTGAACTTATCTATCAGATTCGAAATAATGAACAAACAGAGGGTTTACCTTTTATACTGATGTCAAGTGAGACTTCTTTTGGCGCTCTAGATCCGATTAAACAGGCGGGTATTGTTGATATCCTTAAAAAACCATTCGGAATTGGAGATTTAAAACGGTCTTTAGATAGGGCTTTAGAAGTTATTAATATTTCAGAAATTATAGATGAAATTGCTGATATTGAGATGGATTATGTCCGAGTATTAATCGTTGATGATAGTCCAATGGCTACTAAACATACCTGTCGTTTCTTGTATAGTCTTGGAATTGAAGATATTGATACGGCATCTAATGGTAATGAGGCAATTGAATATATCGATAATAATTTTTATGATTTAATTATTACTGATTACAATATGCCTGAAAGAGATGGCCCGTCTTTAACTCGCTATATCAGAAGTCATGAGTCTACAAATAGTACAATACCCGTGCTGATGATTACGAGTGAATCTGATGTTGAAAAAATCAAAATAGCCAAACAGGCAGGTGTTAATGCAATATGTGGCAAACCTTACGAAAACCATGAATTATTATCTCTTATCAAAGACGTTCTTACTTAAAGCTTCAACACTTTAATTTCCTTATTTATGGCTGCTGAACCAGTATTTATTAGTATTGCTTTTGCTCTGGGGTTACTGGCCTTAATTTTCAGATTACCGCCAATGGTCGGTTTTTTATTAGCCGGTTTTGTTCTCCATGGAATTGGTTATGAAAGCCATCAAGTTATCGAGCAATTAGGTGATTTAGGGGTAACCTTATTACTTTTTATTATCGGTTTAAAGTTAAGACTGGAAGATTTGCTCAGATTTGAGATTTGGGGCGGCGCGAGTATTCATCTCGCAATAACTGTTGTTATATTCACCCTGATCATTGTTTTATTAAGTGCTTTAAAAATTCCTTTATTTTCCACATTAGATTTTAGCAGCTCAATATTAATTGCTTTTGCTATTAGTTTTTCGAGTACGGTATTTGCTGTTAAGGTGCTGGAAGAAAAAGGACAGTTACAAGCGGTTTATGGACGTCTGGCTATCGGCATTTTAATTATGCAAGATATTTTTGCAGTTCTATTTATGACTATATCTTCTGGTAAAATTCCATCTATCTGGGCTTTAACTTTAGTCTTATTACCTTTTTCGCGTCCTATACTCTATAAGATATTAGAAAAATCTGGACATGGTGAATTATTGGCTTTGTTTGGCTTATTTATGTCACTGGTTATGGGCGCTGGTTTATTTAGTTTATTAGGATTAAAAGCGGATTTAGGCGCACTTATTATGGGGATTTTACTAGCCCCCCATGCTAAATCTTCGGAGCTTTCGAAAACATTATTTTATTTTAAAGAATTGTTATTAATCATTTTTTTCCTGAATATTGGTCTGCATGCTTTACCAAATACTGAAATTATCTGGGCAGCTGTTATCTTAACTTTAATTCTGCCGGTGAAATCAATTATTTATTATTTGATTTTTAATAAATTCAGGTATAGGGGAAGAACTTCTGCTTTTACTGCCGGTTCATTAAGCAATTATAGTGAATTTGGATTAATTGTCTGTGCAGTTGGTATTTCTTCAGGGATGTTAGACTCTCAATGGATTATTGTTATAGCAGTGGCCCTAACTATTAGTTTCTTATTTGCGGCACCATTGAATATGCAATTAAGTAATATTTATACTTTTTTTCATGACTTTCTAACAAAATTTGAAGCAAAAAAACTACATGAAGATGATCAATTAATTGATATTGGAGATGCCCATATTTTGATTTTTGGTATGGGCAGAGTTGGTGGTGGTGCTTATGAACAAATGGAACAGTATTTTAAAAATCAGATTATAGGTATAGAAAGCAATAAGGATCATGTTCATACCCAGTTATCACTTGGAAAAAATGTGATTAGAGGTGATGCAACGGATTCTGATTTCTGGGAGAAAGTAAAGCATAATTTGAATATTGAATTGGTTTTGTTGGCAATGCCTAATCATAATGGTAATTTGTATACAGCAGAACAGCTATATAAACAAGGATACAAAGGTAAAATAGCTGCTGTTGCTACTTTTCCTGATCAAGAAAAAGAATTAAGAGCTTTGGGCGTTGATGAAGTATATAACTTCTATCTCGAGGCTGGTAAAGGCTTTGCTGAACATTTGTGCAATCAGGATATTTTAAAAAATAAGGAAATTTAAAATAAAACTATATTAGTGCTTGCTAATATAAAAGGAATTCTATATAATACTCAACATCGTAGGAAATGAGACATTATAAATATAATCATTACCTGCTTGGAGAGGTTATACATAATACAAACAATTTTTATTTTGGAGAGAATAAAATGTTAAACAAGAAAATTTTAATTGCTGCTGCTATCGTTGGTTCTACTGCTTTAACTACATCTGCTAGTGCTTTCTGGGGTGACAACGACAATAATTCAAACGGTTACGGTTATGGTAATGGTTATGGTAACGGAAATGGTTATGGTAACTATTACGGAAATGGTTCAGGCCAGGGATATGGCGACGGACGTGGTGCTGGTAATGGTGCTGCTGATGGTGACATGGACGGTTCTGTAGACTTCACTTTCAAAGCTAAAGGAAGAGGACGTGGTCGTGGAAATGGTAACGGTAACATGGACGCTCGTAACAGCTACTATGGAAACGCTTACTCAAATGGTCAAGGTAACTACTACGGAAATGGTTATGGTAACTCACGTTTCCAAGGTGATTCTTATAGCAATAACAATGGTTATGGTTATGCTCCTTATGGTTATGGCCCACGTCCTTATGGACCAGCTCCTGTTGCTCCAGCTCCACAAGCGGCTGCACCAGCACAGAAGTAATCAATACTTAGTTAGTTTAGAAACTTAAACTAAAAAAGGCCTTAGGAAGAAATTTCTAAGGCCTTTTTCGTTAGATAATTTTTAGTTTTTAGTTTAGCCCTGAAATTCTTTAGCTATAGAAATAAATTCATCTTCAATTTCTAATAGCGCATCAATAATATCTGGGTCAAAATGCTCACCACGCCCTTCAACTAAAATATCCATCGCTTTTTCATGAGAAAAAGCTTTCTTGTAAACTCGCTCACTGATAAGTGCATCATAGACATCTGCAACAGCCATTAATCTACCTGAGATAGGGATTTCAAGTTCTTTAAGTCCATTTGGATACCCGCTACCATTCCATTTCTCATGATGGGTTGTCGCTATTTCTCGTGCATATTGTAAAAAAGATGTACTTCCCAATCCTTGCTCTGCAACATGAAGTGCTTGTCCACCCAATTCAGCATGCGTTTTCATAATTTTAAATTCGTCATTATCTAATTTATCAGGTTTTAGCAATATTCGATCGGGTATTCCTACCTTACCAATATCATGCAGTGGTGCAGATTTATAAAGTAAATCAATGCTACGTTCATTCAGTTCATGTTTAAAATTTTCGTGATGACGCAATTGCTCAGCTAATGCTCGAACATATCTTTGCGTACGTTTGATATGAGCCCCTGTCTCGTTATCTCGTGTTTCAGCTAGAGAAGCAAGGCTTAAAATAGTAACATCTTGTGTTAATTGAAGTTCTTCAGTTCTTTTAAGTAAGCTATTAATCATTAGATTTGTATGATGCGCCATGACTCCAAATTCATCATTACTGCTGACAGTTACCTGGCCATTTAAATCACCTTCGGTGGCGCTAATTAGAACAGCATTTTCATTGCTAAGAAAATATTTTAAATTTATTGAATATGAATAGATGACTATCGATACAAAAAGTAGTAACACACTCCCTATAAAGATAAATTCTTTCATTATTGATATTTTTGCTTGCGTTAGTGGAATTTCATTACCCACTTGTATAAGCCAATCTAAATCTTTAATTGTAACCAGTAAAAATATAGCCACAATCAGTATAATAATTGCTGTTGCGAAAACAGCAAACTTACCAACCAGAGGAAAATAGTTTTCATTGGGTTTAAGTTGGATGTTTTGTTCTTTCATATAAAGAGCCAAAGCTCTTTCATGGGACAGACTCAAGTCGACAGAAATAAACATACCCAATGTTACAAATCCCAGGATCATTTTAATGCCACTAACAAGTGGGAAATCGTAAAGTATGGCATTGCTAAATGTGAGTAAAAACCCTGATAAAACGAATAAAGTAAGTTCAGTTTTAAAATAACGACTAACCTGTTTTTCAAGAGGGATTTGGGAAATTAGTTTGTCTATTAATATGCGGTGCAGAATATATTGTAATGCAACGATTAAACTGATGGGTAAAGTTAATTCAAAAAACTCGAGGCCATCAATATAGGGACAGACTTGACCACCGTAAAGTGAAATAAAAAATAGACTGGAAATATATAAAAAAACAACTCTATATATGCTAGATTTAAATTTCATACTCGCTGTCCTAAAAGGGAAAAGGTTTTGAGTATAGGAAAGTTCTAATGACTGTTCAACTTAAATAAAGTAAATATTTAATAAACAAAAGAAGTTATGAGTATATATCACCCTGTCAAAGATGACAGGGCAATGGAAGTAGGCTAATAGCTACTATTTTAAACCAGCATAGTATGCAGCTATATCATCCAAATCAGCATCAGAAATATTAGCAACAACAGGTTTCATAACGGCAGTCATACCGCCAGTTCTGGCACCTGATTTAATGGCTTTTGATTGTGCAGCCAGATACGCTTCTTTTTGTCCAGCAAGGTTAGGATAAGTTGGAATCATACTAATACCTGCAGGTCCATGACAAGCTGCACATACTGCCGCTTTAGCTTTACCAGCAGCAGCATCAGCAGCACTTGCAGTTCCACCAACAGAGATTAATAAAGAAGCAATAGCTAAAGACGATAAGGTTTTATTTAATTTAAACATTTGATTTCCTTTATATAATAATAAACTGGTCTACCCTTTAAGCACCGGATCATAATATATTAATAGAAAAAGTTCCAGATTTTTCGTTGTAAATATGGTCTGTGATATTATAGTGGCTAATTTCTTCAAAGACTAAAAACATAATATAGTGGGAATTTATGGAACAAAATAATAATCCTTTCAGAGGAAGTAGTTATTTTATTAGTGTTAATCAATATGAACAATTGCCTGATGATGAGCAAATTGAAGTTGCTTTTGCTGGGCGTTCAAATGCAGGTAAATCCAGTGCAATAAATACATTGGTTGATAATCAAAACTTGTGTCGTATTTCTAAAACCCCTGGGCGCACACAAATGATTAATTATTTTCAATTACCAAACAGTAAAACTATTGATAACTCACAACGCTTTATTGTTGATTTACCTGGGTATGGTTATGCAAAAGTACCATTGGAAACTAAGCATCATTGGCAAGATTTACTGGGGAAGTATTTAGCAGAAAGAGACTCTTTAAAAGGAGTAGTGATGATTATGGATATTAGACACCCCATGACTGAATATGATGAAGTCATGATGAAATGGTGCTTAGATGCTCAAATGCCCAGTCATATTTTATTAACAAAAGCTGATAAGTTAAAACCAGGAGCATCTAAAAAGACATTACAACAAGTTAAACAAAATATACGTCAAACTTATCCAGATACCTCAATACAATTATTTTCATCTTTAAAGAAAACTGGGGTGGAAAATTTAATCAATCAATTAAATGATTGGTATTATTAGTTTGAAAATATGAACAAGGTTTAAGCTTTTGTGCCTTTTATCATAAAGGCAGAAGAAGGGCTCACTAGGTTGTTCATATTCTCCATATCTTCAGTTGCCGTTTTTGTGCCTGAGCTTTCAAAAGTGTATTGATGAAATTGAGAGCTTTTTTTAAAATATTCTAATACAATTTTTGGCCTATCTAATAATTCTGTATCTCGCCAAATTTTTACCGCTTTTTGTTGGTAAAAGCGATTAGAAAATCCGATACAAAAATGACCACCTGATTTTAATATTCTGGCTACATCTATAAATAATTCAATTGGACTGGTCATATATTCAATGGCAAAAGTACAGACAACCATATCGAAGGTATTGGAATTAAAAGGTAGAGTTTGGCATTTATTTACATCATAAATAATACCTTGGCTCAACCTTTTATTATTTTCAAGATCTTGCTTTTTAACGCCCAGACCGGTGATATCTAATGGAATGTTTTCTGGTAAATAGGATTTGTCAGCCGCCATTAGGTCAAGCACCTTATTATCCTTGCATAGAAATTGCTGATAAAACTGAGTAATTCTATTTTGACTTGCTAAATCGCCAGGAGTAATGGTTTCAATGGCATCATAAAACTCACCATCATTATCTTCCATAATACGAGAAAAGGCAGTTGCTGAAGATAAGTCAAGGGCCCTTGTTTTTATAGACACAAGCTGTGATGTCAGTTTTTACTTTTGTAATTGTTGATTAATATAACCTGATCCTGCCATTTTATTTAAAAACATTTTAAACACTTCATTAAAGTTACCAATGATTGAATCTTTCAATGTATCACTATTACAAAGATTATCCATCCATTGTGAAATATTGTCTGGTAATGACTGATAGGTAAATGCAGGGAATAATTGATTTAAGGTTTTCATACGCAGAAATAACGGGCCATAGCTAGAGTCAATCGTGGTATATTGCTCGCCATAAAAGTACGGACCTTTATTTATTCTTTGATTTGATAATACATGAAATGCGTTGATAAATTTTTCATTAGCTTCAAGCATATCTTTCTCATTTTCAGCATTAAGTACAGCCATGAATTTTGTAAAGCAATCATCTGAATAATTACTCCAGGCTCGCATTTGCGCTCGTGTTATTTCATCTTTTGGCTCCAGAGATACTGGCGAAATTTGAGCAATATAATCAGCAATAACCGCAGATTCAAAAATACTTTCTTTATTATTGATAAGTAAGACGGGCACATTGCCTAAAGGTGATATTTGCTTTAAGTTTTCTGGCATATCCATTGGCGTGAATACCTTTTTAGAGTATTCCAGTCCACTTCTAATCAAACTCATATTTACTCGCTGAGCAAAGGGACAGGAAGGAAAAAGGTAAAGTTCTAATGATTCAGGCTGATTGTTTGACATATAAATTCCCTATAATTTTATTACTAATACACTAACGACAGTCTCTTTTTATCTCATTGTCACTAATTCTTCACTACTAGTTGGGTGTATTGCGACGGTATTATCAAAGTCTTCTTTGGTTGCCCCCATTTTGATAGCCACAGCAAATCCTTGTAGCATTTCATCAGCATTAGGACCGATAATATGACAGCCGACAACTTTTTGTTTGCTGCCCACACAGATTAATTTCATAGCAGTTTTTTGTTTATGTTTAACGAATGCATGACTCATAGAGGTATATTCACTAGTATAAACTTTAACTGCTTCACCATGCTCTTTTCTGGCTTCATCTTCCGTTAAACCGATAGTCCCCATAGGCGGATGACTAAAAACAACGGTTGGAATCAAGTTATAATCAAGTTTACGATCGGTCATATTATTAAACAAACGATCAGATAATCGTCTAGCAGCAGCAATAGCAACTGGTGTTAAAGCAGCCTTGCCGGTAACATCACCTAGTGCATAAACGCCTTTGACATTCGTCTGTTCATATTCATCACTTGGAATATACCCCTGTTCATCCATTTTAATATCAGTTGCTTCAATATTTAGCGGCCCGGTATTTGGAGCGCGGCCAATAGCCCAGATTAGACAATCGACTTTTGAAAAAATGTGGTTGTTATTACAGTGTAGTGTTAATGTACCATCTTCTTCCTTAATGACCTTCTCAACTGTTGTATTTGATTGAATACAGGTATCAGCATCCAGCATTGATTGTGTTAAGGTTTCTGATAGTAAGTTATCAAAAGAGGATAAAAAGTGTCCTTTACGAATCATCAAGGTGACTTGAGAGCCTAAAGCATTAAGAACTCCTGCTAATTCAACAGCAATATACCCGGCACCAACAACGACTACATTTTTGGGTTGTTCTTCTAATTCAAAAAATCCGTCAGATGTAATACCATATTCGGCCCCCTCTACTTCAGGAACCATAGGAAAACCACCAGGAGCAATGACAATATGATCGGCAGTATACTGTTCACCATCGACATCAATCGTATGGTTGTCGATAAATTTTGCCGTTCCTTCAATTAAGTCGATATTATTATCATCAAGATAGTTATCATACCAGTCTAAAATACCACCAATGTAATTTTCACGTTGATGAATAAGTTTTGACCAGTTCAGACCTTCATAAGTGACATTAAAGCCATAATCAGAGGCATTTTTAATATGTTCTGCTAAAGAAGCAGCAAGCCACATCACTTTCTTAGGTACGCAACCAATATTGACACAGGTTCCACCAACTTCCTTATTTTCAATGATGGCGCATTTTTTTCCATAGGCCGAAGCACGTTCTGCTGCAGATAATCCACCACTTCCAGCACCAATTGAAATTAAATCATAATGATTTGACATGTTATTTCCTTTGAAACTTTAAATATTATTAAAACATTTAGTAAAAATATATCGAAATATTGCGAATAAATTATTGACGAATATGACCATCACCAAAAACGATGAATTTTTGCGAAGTTAAGCCTTCCAGGCCCACAGGTCCACGAACATGAATTTTGTCGGTACTGATACCAATCTCAGCGCCTAATCCATATTCAAAGCCATCCGCAAATCGAGTTGAAGCATTGACCATAACTGAACTGGAATCAATTTCAGCAATAAACTGTCGAGAACGACTATAATTTTCAGTGACGATAGCTTCGGTATGACCTGAACTAAATTTACTAATATGCTCAATAGCTTCATTAATACCAGCAACCACCTTAATGGATAAGATCGGTGCTAAATATTCTGTATCCCAGTCTTCTTCAGTTGCTAATACAATTATTCCTGCATAATCTTTCAGTATTTCCATTGATGTAGGACAGCAGCGAAGTTCGACTTGTTTCTGTGCATATTGCGCTGCTAATGGTAATAAAATATCTGCAGCATTTTTTGCTGAAACTAATAGCGTTTCCATAGCATTACAAACACCATAACGGTGAGTCTTTGCATTAAAGGCAATATTAATTGCTTTTTGCTTATCTGCCTGGTCATCAATATAGACATGGCAAATGCCATTTAAGTGTTTAATCACAGGAACACTAGCATTACCGCTGATACGTTCAATTAATCCCTTGCCTCCACGAGGAACAATGACATCAACATACTTAGGCATGGTAATTAATTCACCCACAGCATCTCGATCGGTGGTTTCAATAACCTGCACAACTTCTTTAGGCAAACCAGCAGACTCAAGTCCTTGCACAATGCAAGCTGCGATTGCCTGGTTAGAATGAATGGCTTCAGAGCCGCCTCGTAAAATCGCAGCATTACCAGATTTTAAACAAAGCGCTGCAGCGTCTGCGGTAACATTCGGACGAGATTCGTAAATAATACCTATAACGCCAAGTGGAACACGCATTTTACCTATTTGTAAACCGGAAGGTTGATATTTTAAATCACTGACTTCGCCAACAGGATCGGCAAGTGCTGCAATTTGTCTTAAACCTTCAGCCATGCCCTGAATTCTTTCTTCATTAAGAGCAAGCCTATCCAGTAATGCATCGTCAAGACCACTTTTTTTACCGGCTTCAAGATCTTTGTTATTTTCTCTTAATAATTTTGGTGTAGATTCAATTAATAAATCAGCAATTTTAAGTAAAGCTGTATTTTTTTGAGAAGTTTCTGTCCTTGACAAAACACGGGCAGCCTTTCTAGCTTGCATGCCAAGTTCAACCATGTATTGTTTAATATCCATTGATGTTGTATCCAAATTAATGTCTAAAGCAAGCTTATATTATGACATTCTTAAATGATAATTGCCATGTGAAGTCCTGCTTAATAATACGCTAAATTACTATCATTCATAAGGTCTTAGTATCTATGCCTAAAACTAGAGATTTTCTAAAGAAGTGTTGATGAACATTAACTTATGTAATAGCGTTACAATAATTTTATTATTATTTATCGGGGTGGGGGAGTCAAAGCATATAAATCACGATAAGTTAAATGTTAGTATTCTATCTTTGACTCCTCACCCTAACTATTGAAAATAACGTTATTGCTACTTGAATTATACTTTTTCCTTTACCATTGTGTTTTCCTTTACCATTGTGTTAGGGGCGGATGTATGAATAACCTTGTTCTTGTAACTCCATTATTCTGGCAACGCCAGCATTAACCACTGTGACGCCTGAAAGGAGAGATGGCTTTTTACCAGTTTTCTTTTCAATTTTACTCATTGTATTTCCACACGCACTGAATTGAATATCCTGAGTTGCAAGACTTTCTACTCGTTTGGCCTGCTTACTTTTTTTTGTTAATAAACCAAGACCCGGGCCATAGGCTACTATTTCAATTTCGACAGCATCCATACCATATAATTTTTGAACATTAACTGCATTGTTTAGGGCAATTTTTTGTGTTCTAGGATCGTCTGTACTAACCTGAATAACAACACGATGCTTCACATCCTCAGCAATGCTATAGCTTGATAATAAGCTAAGTATAAGTAATAAGATCGAATATTGGATAAATTTCATTTCTTTCACCTTTTTAATATGATTATTATTTGTTGTGGAACAGCTTAATTATAATGGAATAAATATTATTATCATTAAAATTTAGAATTATTTTAACTAATCGATTTATGCTTTAAATTTATGTAAATACGAAAGCTAAACAGGGGAGATAAAAATCTAAGCTGGTTAATGGATAGAATAATTATCGTTAGTTAAGGAAAAATATTGATTAATATATAATAAAATGCTAATATAATGTCATATTCTACTCATTGGACTTCTGCCATGAAAAAAATTATGTCGATATCATTTATTGTTACTCTTACAATACTTGCATTTGTCTCACTTGATTCATTCAGTAGTGAAGAAGTAACTAGTATTAGTAATAAAGATTCTCATAAAAATGAGTTTTTTTCCGAAGTTCGTGAACAAATCAATAATAGTATTTTAATTCTTAAGGAAAGTGACAAAAAAGATTATACTTTTCCTGGTAATTATTACTTTCAGCCTAGAACAAATTGGGCTTCAAGCCTAGAGCAAAAAATTCGTGATGACTTATCATTTTATGAAGTCAAGTCCCAACAAATAAAAGAAACGGTTAGTAGTTCTGCTTTAAATACAACTTCAAAATTAATTCAAAGTATGAATCCTAAAATTGTGGTGATTGCTTTGGGTGAAAATGATGGCCTTTACAGTAAAAACATTAAAGATATTAAAATGTATCTTGCTACAATTATCAGAACGGCCATAAACAATAGGTCTAAAGTTGTTTTGGTTGGAAACCGTTTACCTATTCGTTATGGAACAACTTATATTACAGAGTTTGCAGAAATGTATGCGCAATTAGCAAAACAATATGGTATCGCTTATGTTCCTGAAGATAAATTTGCCTATACATATCCTATGTTTGTCTATCATTATTCATTGAATGCTCAAGATGCCAGTATTGGTAACAATAGAGTTAAATCAATCTGGAAAAAATTAGAGCAATTCGTCGAAGAAGATAAAAAAGTAGAAAGAAATGCTTTCTATATTCGAGATTTTTACCGCTTCCCTCAAGTTACTTATGGTAGATAATTTCGCTACTTTGATTTATTCCACCTGCGAGTGTTAATCGCATACTCATTAATATGCCCTTTAAAAGGCAAAAGTAACATACCTAAAATTCCATTAACTTCTTCAGTATCACGATAGTGGTGAATGCCAATAGTCATTCCCTGTTGGCCATCACGCGGATCTTGTCGATAGGTACCAAATACTCTATCCCACCAGGTTAAATTAAAACCAAAATTGCTATTGGTTTCATCATCTTCAACAGAGTGATGAATTCGATGCATATCTGGCGTCACAATAAGCCAACGTAAAACCTTATCCATTATATCTGGAAGGGCAATATTACCGTGGTTAAACATAGCTAAGGCGTTTAATATCACTTCAAAAATAATAATTGCAACGACCGGAGCTCCCAAGACGATGATAGTTGCGAATTTGATTAGCATTGACAAAATAATTTCAAGTGGATGAAACCTTGCTCCAGTTGTAACATCGTAATCCAGATCGGCATGATGTACACGATGCAGGCGCCATAAAGCTGGAACAGCATGAACCATTACATGTTGTAAGTAGATAATGAAATCCATAGCGATAATGCTGATGATTATTGCTGCTAGAGTTGGAACCTCGTAATAATATAAAATTCCCCATCCTTGTTGTTGTGCAAAAAAGGCCATTCCGACAGCAGCAGCCGGAAACAATACTCTTAGAATCAGGCTATTAAGAAAAACAAGACCAATATTATTAATCCAGCGCTTAAACTTAGAAACGGTTAAAGTCCGCTTAGGTGATATTATT
>JADGAU010000170.1 GCA_015231865.1 Gammaproteobacteria bacterium
GTCCTAGAGCTTTTGCTTGATAAAGTGCAATATCGGCACATTTAAGATATTCCTCGGTATCTAAGTTTACATCAGAGTTAATAAAACTAATACCGATACTACATCCAATGTTAATTTTGTTTTCCTTTATAACAATTGTTTCTGAGGTAGCTTCTATAAGTTTTTCAACAATAGGAATAATTTTGTTTTCATGGGTTACTTTTTGAATAATAATTGCAAATTCATCTCCGCCAATGCGAGCGACAATATCAACATTTCGAACATTAGCTAAAAACAAGTTTGCAACATGTTTTAACACTAAATCGCCAACTTGATGACCGTAGTTATCATTGACTGGTTTAAAGTGGTCCAAGTCTAACAAGATTAAGACACCCTGGTTTTCAGGGTAACGATTATAATACCTCACAAGTTCATTAAACTTTATTTCAAAGTGATGTCGATTAAATAGTCCGGTTAAATTATCATGATATGCGAGTCGATTAATAATAATTTCCGATTGAACTTTCTTATGCAGAAAATAAATTAACAGTAAAAGAATAACGGAAGCAATAGGTAAAAAACCATAATTAACGATTTTATTTATCAAGGTTATGCTTTGAGTATAAGCTTTTTGATTGCCATGTATTCTGATTTCCCATTGAATATCATTGAGTGATAGTGGTTGAGAAAACTGCCATTGTTCATCAAAGGAAATATTGTTACCCAAAATGAGTTGTTTCTGTTCATTATATATACTCATTGTATTTAATTGATTATCTGATAATTCTGATACCAGAACATTTAACTCCTTGGTACTGATGGTAAAACCTAAATAGCCCATACGTTTTTGTGTCGAAACATAAACTGGTAACCACCATGTCAGCTTTCCTGATTGTTTATTTAAAGTTTCAATATAATATTGTTTTGGTAATAAGTTTTTGTTTAAAACTGATGAATCAAATGATGTGAAAGACAAGTTTGTAGGGTCTTCGTAGATATTTTTTTGGTCAACATGAAGCGTTAGCGTACCAACTTCATCAATATATTTAATATCAACAATTAATTGATTGTTTTTGATAAGATCGAAAAAAAACAATTCTAATTGACGTACACTTTCCTTTACCGCAAGTTGATTCAGTGTTAACCGATAAAATCGAATAGACTGAAAAGAAGGAAGTTGAGCATAAGTTTTAAAATTATTATAGAGATCATCGATATAGTTGTTGATAATATTCGCTTTAGAAGTTGCTACCAGTTGAAATTGTTTTTCTTGTTCCTGCTTTAAAGAAGAACTCATTACGGTTAAAAGCCAGTAGCCGGTGCCAACGATAAACAGAAAACTGAAAATCGTAAAATAGAGAATAAGTTTACTGGTATACTTTGGCATTTATCTTTTTTGTTGTTTTCTGCTAAAGTCTTGTTGAACATCTTTAAGCAGTTGATCGTATAAATGTTTTCTAGGCATAATGTCCCATAAAATCATTTTACTAAAATAATCTTGTTCATCTAAATGCAAACCTTTAATTTCATCTTGAGTCATTAGACTCAATGTTTCTATATTAGCGGGAGATAAACCAGTAATTTGACTCATCAATAGTTGCGTAACCGGGCTAATTTGATGATCGATAAACTGATGTGCAATGGCTTCTTTAGAACTGTTCTGACTTAAAATATAACTATCAAACATACCAACCGCACCTTCTTTGGGAATCACCATTTTAAAATTTTTGTGGTGATTTTTTAATCTTCCTGAAGGGTCAAACCAACTATTAGTGATAATAATTTTACCTGAAAGTAACAGATCAAATACTTCTTGTTCTCCACCATAATAGTCATACATCAGATCATTTAACTGAAATAGTTTAATTTTTATTTGCTCTAATTGATTTTGTGTCAGGTTATAAACATTTTTATAGCCAAGAGATAATGCGGTAATCCAAATCATTGAAACATCATCCCAAATGGAGCTTTGATAGCGAAATTTAGGATCCCAAAAAATATTCCAACTAGTAGGTTCTTTTATTTTATCCTGATCATAAAGTAAGCCAGTAGGTCCCCATGCCCAGGGCACAGCATAAACATTGCCATTAAAATGCCCCCATTTAGTATATTTAAGATTATGATGTAAATCCTGATAGTGGCTGATTAAAGAAGTAGACAGTGGCTTAACTAAATTCATATTAAGCAGCATTTCGATACCTTCATTTGAAATAATTAACAAGTCAATATCATGATGGCTTTCGGCGTAAGAAATAATGTCATCCAGGTTATTTAAGGGGATAAAATTAACGATATAGCCACTTTTCTGCTCAAAAGCTTTATATCCAATTGTTTTATTGCGATTTTTCGGGTCTGCATAAACATCCCAACCGACTATATTAAGTATTTTATCCTTCTGAGCAACTGTTTTATGAGAATGAGGTTTACTTATAGAAGAATGATCGTTTTGTGCCAATAAGTTCACCGATTGTAAACATAAGAACAGGCATACATGAAATATAAACAATATTTTCATAACAAAGATTAAAACCGTAAAATGAATGAAATGGTCAATTTTAGTAAATAAACGTATGTAAAGAATAGTATTCTTTATGTTTTTTATCAACTAAATAAAGATGATTAAATTATTATCCTATCCTTTCTCAAGTGGTAATTTAATCCAGAAAGTGCTGCCGCTATCCTGTTGATTATCGACATCAATCCTGCCATCCATTAATTCGATAATATTTTTCGATAATGCTAAACCAATTCCAGTGCCTTCTATACCACTATTTTCGGCACCTAATCGATTGAAAGGTTTAAAGAGATATTTAAGTTTTTCATCAGGAATACCAATTCCGGTATCTGAGATACCTATATGCAATTGCTGTTGCTTGATTGCAGTCTGTATGGTGACTTGTCCTTGCTGATGATTGTATTTAATAGCATTAGATAAAAGATTAATGAGAACTTGTTTCAAGCGAATTCTATCGCCACGAATGACTGCATTTACTGGCTCATTGAAGTTTATCTCAATCTGTTTTTTGGCCGCTAAAGATTCGACCAGTACAATGCTTTCATTAATCACATCTTTCACGTTAACAAGCTCAATATGTATTCCAATTTGTCCTGATTCTATTTTAGCCAGATCCAGGATCTCATTGATGAGTTGTAGTAGATGTTGACCTGCTTTGTTAATTTCTGTCACACTAGTTTGATGATTAACAGGTAAATCATTATTGATTAATAAAAGTTGACTGAAACCAAGAATTGCATTTAATGGGGTACGCAATTCATGGCTCATTCTCGACAAAAACTCTGATTTGGCCTTATTGGCTTTTTCAGCTTCTATACGAGCATTATTAAGATTCCTGGTTTGTTTTTTTACTTCATGTTCAAGATGTTGCTGGTGATATGCTAATTGTTGTTCCGATTTTACTTTGTCTGTTAAGTCTTCAATAAATACGAAAAATCGACCGCCTTGTATGTCTGAATAGGAAGTCACAATTTCAACCGGCCATATTGTTCCATCTTTTCTAAAATGCTCACTTCGAAAACGCGCAAAACCTGATTGAGAAATCATTTTAATATTCTTTTTAATTTGTTCCGGTGTTTGAATGGCATCGATGTCAGCAATGCTTAGTCTTAACAACTCGTCTTGGGAGTATCCGGATTGTTTTTGATAGGCTGCATTAATTTCTAATAGTTGAGCGTCATAATTAACAATCCAAAAACCTAGATCAGATGTGTTGATAGCCGCCTGATAGATCTCAAATCTTTCTTTAAGTTGCCCTTGAAGTTGTTTCCTTTGGGTAATATCTCGGGCAATACCTAAAATACCGATGATTTGATGTTCATCAGTAAACATAGGGGTTTTAATGGTTTCAAGAATTTCTGTGTGGCCATCACTCGAAAAGCTAACTTCTTCTTCATTGATGGTTGGCTTACCGGCGATAACTGCTTTTTTGTCATGTTGACGGAAAAAATCAGCTAATTCTTTATCTACAAAGTCATAATCTGTTTTTCCTATGATGTCGCATTCTTTAGCACCAAATAAACTTTCAAAACGTTGGTTACATGATAAATACACGCCGTCAGGATCTTTTAACCAGATCAAATCAGGCAAAGTTTCCATAACAGCTCTTAAATGAGTTTCTCTTTCTTGTAAGGCTTTTTCATATACAATACGATCATTGATATCAATCGTATATCCCACCATGCCAACAGGCTTTTTAGCATCATCATAGAGTAACGACAAAGACAGATGTGCCATAAAATCCTGGCCTGATTTTCGGCGTATGGATACGTCTAATTCATGTATTCCATTTTTTTGTAAAGGTGCAATAATCTCTTGCTCAAGAAATTCATGTAATTCCGGACGATAAAGTAACGAGATATGTTTTCCCATTGCTTCTTCTCGAGTATATTCAAATTGAATTTCGGCCCCTTTATTCCAACTGGTTACATAGCCCTGTAAATCAGTTGTTACAACCGAATCATGGATTTGATCAATAATGCTGGCTTGTACATCAATTTGATGCATTGCATGCTGATTTCTTAGTTCATTATCTGAGCGTTCAATTTCTGCACTAATCCAATTGACTAAAAGCTTGAGTAGTTGATGTTCTGATTGATATTCTGAAATATTTTTTTGATAAAGAACTCCGATTAAACCAATAATTTCATTGTCTGCATTGGTTAATACGCATCCGATGTAACTTTTAATCGATAGTTCATTTAGCTGAATATTGTTAGGAAATAACTCACTGATATTATTTTCATAAACTTCAACCTGATGACTAATTGTCTTGGCAAAAGGGCTATTATCCAGTTGTAATTGAAAGTTATCAACTGCCCTATCGTCATGATAAGCCGCCAAAGTTTGAGTCTCTGTTAGATCTTTATCAATACGAACAATAAAACAATAATCTGCTAGAACCGCTTTTGAAATAAGCTGTGTTATTTGCTGAAAAAACGCCTGACCTTGAAAAGATGCCAGTTGCGCTAAAATTGAAGTAAGTTTTTGTTCTATTGTCATGGATAATTCAATTGTAAATTTTTTAAATTAATATTTTTTTATTCGCTATCATTGCTTTAAACAATTAGAGTGATAATAAGAGCTAAAGACAACATAAATTAAACATAATTATGTTTTTTATTGCAAAAGAAATTTTAAAATTGCTTATATTTAAAATTATGCGTCCCGTTTAACCCATTTAGACAAAGTTAACAACATATTATCAGGATTGATAGGTTTGGCAATATGATCATTCATACCCACGGACAAGACTTTTTCAATATCATGTTTCATAACATTTGCAGTCAATGCAATAATCGGTAAGTTTTTATATTTTACCTGCTTCCTGATACATAGCGTTGCTTCAAAACCATCCATAACAGGCATTTGACAATCCATAAGCACACCATCAAATTGCTTTTCTTTGAGGATCTCACAAGCCTCAAATCCATTATCAGCTGTTTGAACTTCGATACCATTGATACTGAGCAATTCGCAGGCAAGTTCCTGGTTTATTTCATTATCTTCCACAAGTAAAATTTTAGCCCCTTTTAAAGCTTTAATACGGGACTCTACATCTGCACTGTCTGTTTCATTACTGTGTTCAAAATTAAAATCGTCGGCTAACTTTTCTAGCTGTACAACACAGTGAAAGGCACTTCCTTTGTGCAATTCACTATTGACCCATATTTT
>JADGAU010000171.1 GCA_015231865.1 Gammaproteobacteria bacterium
AAGGTGACATTAGCTGTTGGCGGACAAATGAAAAATACTATAGCATTGGCATGGGAAAATAGAATGGTTATATCGCCACATGTTGGTGAACTTGACACTAAAAGGAGTATTGGCGTTTTTAATGAAGTGATAAATAAGCTATGTGATTTATATCAGGTAAAACCAGAACAAGTTGTGAGTGACTTACATCCTAATTATTATTCAACAAAATATGCAAAGACTTACGCGCAAGAAAATAATCTTTCCTTATTACAGATCCAACATCATCAAGCTCATGCCAATATGGTATATGATCAATATTTAAATCAAACGGCAATTAAGGATGATATACCCTGGCTTGTATTTACCTGGGATGGAACAGGATTAGGTGAAGATAAAGCAATCTGGGGAGCAGAAGCTTTTTATGGACACTACGATGATTGGCATAAGGTCTGCTCGATAAAACCATTTAAATTACAAGGCGGAGATCAATCTGCTCGCAATCCATGGCGTTGTGCAAGTTCTCTTATTTGGCAAATAAACAAGGATTTAGAGACTCAATATTCTTTACCTGAAGATTGGATAATCTCAACATCAGATATTGAATTAAGCTATCAAGCCTGGAAAAAAAATATTAATACCATTTCATGTAGTTCTATGGGACGATTATTTGATGCCGCCAGCGCACTGATCGGTTTGGGAGAAAAATCATCATTTGAAGGCCAGGGACCTATGTTGCTGGAAGGGCTATGCGAGGATGGGGTCGGAGTCAATCAACTAAAGATATTTCCGAAAGTTAATAAGCTAAATAAAAGCAATGTCCATAGATCATCTGACAATCGAACTTTGACTCCGACCCCAAAACTACCACATTTACCGCTTTATAAACATCACGATTTATTATTGGCAGACTGGACTGAATTAGTTCATCAATTAATGAACAAAAACTTATCTCAAAAGCAAAGAGCAATAGATTTTCATCATAAAATAGCAGCGACTTTAATTGAGCAGGCAAAACAAATTAGAAAAATTAAAGGTAATTTTAAGGTAGGTTTAAGTGGTGGTGTTTTCCAAAATAAATATCTGACTGAATTAGTTCTCAAGGGACTAAAAGATGAAGGCTTTATTGCCTATTTACCAGGAAAAATTCCTTATAATGACGCTGGTTTAGTTTTTGGGCAGATTGTTTATGCAGCATGTATAAAAAAATAGAAAATGGATAATTAAATTAACTGCTTTACAATTTTACAAGCTATATATATCATGTATATAGCTTGTTTATCAAAAGGAAATTTATAATGTCCACAAGTACTGTTTTTAAAAATAATCGGACCCAAGCAGTCCGCTTGCCAGCTGATAGTCGCTTTCCGGATGAGGTAAAAAAAGTTTATGTTCGTGTTGTAGGGAAAGAGCGAATTATTTCTCCTGCTGAAAGTCTGTGGGATAGTTTTTTTCTTAATAGCGATATGGTGAGTGATGACTTTCTTGAACAACGAGCTTCACAGCAACAACAGGAAAGAGAATCTTTTGAATGATTAAATATATGCTGGATACTAATATTTGTATCTATGTAATTAAAAAAAGACCAATAGATGCGTTACAAAAATTTAATGAGCATGCCGGACATATCTGCATAAGTTCAATAACTCTAGCTGAGCTGATACATGGTGCAGAAAAAAGTTCTTACGTAGAAAAAAATATGAGTCACGTTGAAGATTTTATTTCTCGTCTGGAAGTGCTTGAATATGGCAATAAAGCAGCTTTACATTATGGACAGATAAGAGCTAACTTAGAAAAGAAAGGGCAAATTATCGGTATTAATGATTTGCATATTGCTGCTCATGCACGAAGTGAAGGACTCATTTTGGTGAGTAATAATCTTAGAGAGTTTGAAAGAGTTGAAGCGTTACAAACTGATAATTGGATATAATTAAGTATACAAGTGTTTTTAATTTATGAATAAACCAACACATATTTCTCTAGCACACGGTAATGGCGGGCGCTATATGCGCGAATTAATCGATACGCTATTTGCTAAACATTTGGCTAATCCTGATTTAAATACAGAAAATGATTCTGTTATCTTAAATCTTCAGCAGAAAAATATTGCTTTTACCACCGATGGTTTTACCGTGGATCCTCTGGAATTTCCTGGGGGCACGATTGGTTCTTTAGCCATTCATGGTACCGTTAATGACTTGGCAGTGGCAGGCGCAACACCGAAATATTTAAGTCTCAATGCTTTTATTGAAGAAGGTTTAAGTTTTGAGAAACTGGAACGTATTGTTATTGATATGGCCAATGCGGCTAAAAAAGCAGGCGTTTCTATTGTCACCGGTGATACTAAAGTGGTTCCCAAAGGCGAGGGGGCAGGTGTGTTTTTTGCCACCACCGGTATTGGCTACTTACATCCCGGAGTTAATTTGGGCATGTCGAAAATTCAAGTAGGCGATAAAATTCTTGTTAGTGGTACTATCGGCGATCATGGTACGGCTGTGATGTTAGCCAGAGAACAGTTTGGTTTAAGCGGTGATTTATTATCGGATTCTGCTGCGGTCTTTCCTTTAACGCAATCGATTTTAGAATTAGAGGGACTTCATTTTATGCGCGATGCGACCAGAGGTGGTCTGGCTTCTGTTGCCAATGAAATTGCACGTGCAACTAAAATGGAAGTTTATTTAAATGAAACTGAGATACCGGTTAATGATCAAGTTCAAAGTCTGTGTGAGATATTAGGTTATGACCCTTACTATCTGGCTTGTGAAGGTCGTGTTGTCGCCGTCATTAGAAATGATCAGGCCGATGAGGTCTTAAAACGATGGCAGGCAATAGAAAATGGTGAAAATGCCAGGATTATTGGTGAAATAAAACAGGGAAGTGCCGCTGTTATCTTAGCTACTGAGCTTGGCGGGGAAAGGTATTTAGAAGAATTGGAAGATGATCCTTTACCACGGATATGTTAATTGTTTGTAATATAGCTAATACAAATAATTCCCTATTAAAACAAAACTAGCGATTAAAAAAATAATAATCCAGGATAATATTTAAGATAATACTACCAAACCCGGCCATGATAAGAGTCGCTATGATTATTCCCATATATTCATAACTTTGACATCGGGAAATAAAACTACTTTTAGCACCCAAAATAGTCATTAATTTTTTACTTTTGCTTCTTTCATCATGACTGGATAGCAATGATGAAAGAATAACAAATAAACTACTGGCAAGTAAGAAAACAAACAGATATTGTAATAAAATCACTAATTGATTCAGTGTTGATTGAATTTGCCGTATTAGTGAATTTAAATCGAGAACAGTCGCCGCAGGAAAATTTTGTAGTAATTCAACAATGATTGAGGCATTGCCTTGTTTGAGATAAAAGCTGCTCATATAGGTGGGCGAAAAATTGTTCAAGTCACCCGGGGAAAAAATCAGATAAAAATTGGGTTGAAAGGAGTCCCATTCCAATGAGCGAATACTGGTAATTTGAGCGCTAATCATTTTATCAGCAATCGATAGTTCCAGTTTGTCATTAAGTTTAAGTCCAAGGCGTTTGGCAACACCTTGTTCAATTGAAACTGTTAGTTTGTTATTATCCGTTTTGCCATGCCACTGACCTGATATTAGCCGATTTGAAGCGGGTAATTGTTTATGCCAACTTAAGTTTAAATCCCTTCTAAGTGAATTATCCCTTTGTTCCGGATCAGGATAACGAACTGCAATTGCTTCATTATTGATTTTCTCAATTCTGCCTCTGACAACAGGAAATAGTCCCTGGCTGATTAAGTGGTGTTTTTTGAAAAAATCCTGCATGGAAGAAAGTTCGGTTTCAGAAATGTTAATTACAAAATAGTTAGGGGTTTGATCTGATAACTTATTTTCCCATTGCTTTATCAAAGTGGATTTGATTTGAATAAAAGCCAGTACCATCATAATGCTTAAACTAATTGAAAATATCAGGTAGCTATTGGTGCGATAGTGTGCAGAAAATTGCTGCAAACCTAATTTTTTTGCGCCATGAACAAAGTAGCGAAGGTAACGGCTTAGGCGTAAAATTAACATGGCCAGAACAAAAAATGCGATTAAAATAGCTAATAAGCCGGCACTGATTAGTAGGCTTAAAGTCCATTGGCCGGTTTGCCAGCTGCTTAATAGAAATAAATAACAAAAACTAATCCCCAGTAGAGCCAAAGTCTGTTCTGTTTTAGCAGTATGAGACTGTCTGAATATATGATTGGCCGGCATTTGTAATAGCTTATAAAAAGCGGGTATTGAAAATAATAGAACCGTTAATAGACCGGAAATAAATGCCGTTGTCAGCGCTTTCAATATTCCTAATAGTTCGATATTTAATACTCGATGCGGCAATAAATTACTTAATTGAGTAACTAATGTTGATTCGAGAAAATAACCAAATAATAAAGCGATTAAACTGGTCGGTATGGCAAGTAATAGTAATTCAATAAGAAAATAGCTAAGGATTTTGTTTTGGCTGGCACCAAGACAGCGCATTATGGCAATTTGTTTTTCATGCCTCTGTAAAAATAGTCTTGTACACATGGCAATAGCAATACCGGATAAAACCAGACTGAGTATATTGGATAAACTTAATAAACTGCGAGTCTTTATGAGAGCTTTATTTACTGCAGTATTTTGATTAGTACCACCGATTAATTTTTCACTGCTATGTAGTTGAGTTTTTAACCATTGTTGATAATTAGTGATGGATGGTTTATCCCCGCTAAAAGCAGTTTGCCAGGAAACTCGGCTACCCGGTTGTATAATGCCTGTTTTATCAATATCATCAATATGCATGAGTCCCTTGGGTGCAAAGGATAAAAAACTATTGACCTGTCCTGGATCATGGATTAATTGAGCGGTGATTTTTAGCGGTAAATAACCAACTTCAATGGTATCGCCAAGTGTTAGTTTTAGTTGTTTTAAAATCTGGTCACCAAGCCAGATCTCGCCTTGTTTAGGCCCATAGCTAACTTTCTGTCGCTGTACATCATTTTTTATTTCTATTTGTCCCAGTAGGGGATAATTATTATCAGTCGATTTAACATGTGCCAACATAAATTCATCATTGGCCATCAGTGCTGTAGAAAATGCTATGGCCTGACTGGTTTTCAGTTTATTTTCTTTTGCTTGTTTTAGGTATGCTGGTTTGGGTTTTCTGGGCGAGGATAAAATTAAATCAGCACCTAAAAAGCTACCACCTTGATAGTAGATCCCCTGATCCAGACGATAGCTGAATAAATTAATAAAACTAATACTGCTGACAGCAAAAAATAAAGTAAAAAATAAGAGTTTTATTTCTCCGTTTTTCCAGTCTCGTTTTAGTTGGGTTATTGGGGTCATAATGGGGGGGAGTTATAGTCCTATGATTGCTTTTTTTGTTCCGTAAAAAACTCGCTTTTGTCTTTTTATGTATAATTGGGTCATGCGTTTAACTTTCACGTTTGTTTGGAAAGTATGGCTTTATTGGAACTAGCTCAAACAGTTTTACTACACAAAAAAAGCAATCAAAGGACTTTAATTTGGGTGCTTGGCTAGGCTTCATGAACTTTTCCGTTTTGAATGATTAACTGTCTTTGACATTTCTTTGCCAGTTGTTGATCGTGGGTGACGATTATTAGTGTTGTTTGTTTTTCATGGTTTACTT
>JADGAU010000172.1 GCA_015231865.1 Gammaproteobacteria bacterium
GTACGATTTAAGCAGGTAATGGATTCATTTTTTTGTATTTGTTATAACTCGCGTTGCTCA
Organism: Gammaproteobacteria bacterium; assembly: GCA_015231865.1. GTDB lineage: Bacteria > Pseudomonadota > Gammaproteobacteria > GRL18 > GRL18 > JADGAU01. The sequence goes on from JADGAU010000172.1 coordinate 61, forward strand.
AACAGGGTGTCAAATACGAAAAAAACAAATCCATCACCTACTTAATCTTGATGGGCTAAAGGAGCAAGGAAAAAAAATGTCAAAATGGATAGAAGTTGGAACATTAGATGATATCCCTGCATTAGGTGCTAGGGTGGTTCAATATGGTGAGAAGCAGATTGCGGTTTTTCGCAATGCTAAGGATCAAATATTTGCCTTAAATGATAGCTGTCCTCATAAGCAGGGGCAGTTATCGCAAGGTATCGTTCATGATACAACGGTAACCTGTCCTTTGCATAACTGGAAAATTGATTTACAGTCAGGGGAAGCTAAAGCGCCGGATGAAGGTTGTACTGGACATTATGAAACCAAGCTTGAATCTGGCAAAATATTGATAGATGTTGAGTAATTGAGAAGAGTTTATGACTGATACTGAACAGTCTAGTCAATGGCAGCAAAGGCTATTTAAAAAACAAGAATGTCGCACCACTTGTCCTTATTGCGGGGTTGGTTGTGGCATTGTTGTTAATACTGCTGTTAACACTATTGTTAATAAAGATAAGCAGGGTGAATTAAGCATCAAAGGTGATCCTGATCATCCTGCAAATTATGGACGGCTTTGTTCTAAAGGCAGTGCTTTATTAGAAACAATTGATCATCAGGGGCGTCTTAAATATCCGAAAATTGATGGACAAAAAACGGATTGGGATAAGGCTTTAAAAACCATTGCTAATCGTTTTAAGCAGGTTATCAATGATCATGGTTCTGATGCGGTTGCCTTTTATGTTTCCGGTCAATTAATGACCGAAGATTATTATGTGGCTAATAAATTGATGAAAGGATTTATTGGCTCAGCCAATATCGACACTAATTCTCGATTGTGTATGTCATCTGCTGTCGCTGCCTATAAAAGAGCTTTTGGTGAAGATGTTGTTCCCTGTCAGTATGAAGATCTGGAGCGGGCTAAATTGATTGTTTTAACCGGTAGTAACACTGCCTGGTGTCATCCGGTTATTTATCAACGTATCGTTAAAGCAAAAAAAGAAAATCCCGATTTGATGATTGTGGTAATTGATCCAAGAAAAACACAAACCACCAGTGTTGCTGATTTATATTTGCCTTTAAAACCAGGAACAGATGCTTTTTTGTTTAATGGTTTATTAAAATGGCTGCTAGATAATGATGAGCACAATGTTGCTTTCACCAATAGTTTCACGCAAGGGATGGAAGAGACATTAGCTCAGGTTGAAACTTCTGATATTGACTCAATTGCTGATATTTGCGGGCTTGAACTTGAAGATTTAACTAGCTTCTATAAATTATTTGCTCGCACTGAAAGAACGGTTACTGTGTTTTCACAAGGTATTAATCAATCCAGTACCGGTACCGATAAAGGTAATGCAATTATAAATTGTCACTTATTAACGGGGCGAATTGGCAGGCCGGGTATGGGACCTTTTTCAATAACTGGCCAACCCAATGCGATGGGCGGTCGAGAAGTCGGTGGTTTATCAAACCAACTGGCAGCGCATTTGGATATTAATTCTGAATCTGACCGTAATCTGGTTCAGTCATTTTGGGGTTCTTCAATTATTGCACAAAAGGAAGGACTTAAGGCGGTTGATTTATTTGATGCGATGGAACAGGGAAAAATAAAGGCCGTTTGGATTATGGCCACCAACCCTGCTGTTAGTTTACCCGATAGTCAAAAAGTCCGTTCGGCGCTAAAAAAATGTGACTTAGTGGTTGTCTCAGATTGTATGGAAAAAACCGATACAACCGAATTGGCCGATATTGTTCTTCCGGCTATTACCTGGGGCGAGCGCGATGGTACGGTAACTAATTCAGAGCGTTGTATATCCAGACAACGATCCTTTTTAAAAGCACCGAAAATGGCTCGACCTGACTGGTGGATCATTTCTAAAGTAGCTGGCTGTATGGGTTATGGAGAGCACTTTAAATATGAAAAATCGGCTGATATCTTTAAGGAACATTGTCAATTATCAGCACATCAAAATGATGGTTCTCGTGTATTTAATCTTAAAGGTTTAATTGACTTAGACAGTCAGGAATATGATCAGATGCCACCGACTTATTGGCCCGTTCTAAGTGAAATAGCAGGAGGCGAGAAAGCAGGGGATTCGAAAAACAGAGTTTATAGTAATGGCCAATTTTCCCATTCAGATAAAAAAGCACATTTTATTAAGGTCGTACCTGAATTACCTACGTCGGATGTAACAGAGCAATATCCTTATCGCTTAAATACCGGGCGAGTGCGTGATCACTGGCATACCATGACACGCACAGGACAGTCTTCAAGGTTATCATCACATATTATTGAGCCTTTTGTGCAGATTCATCCTGATGATGCCAAAGCAAAACAAATTAATCAGGGAGATTTAGTTAAAATTAGTTCGCCGCTTACTCATCACAACTCTAACGAAGAAGCTCAGGAAATTTACGTCAAAGCGGATATTAGCGATAAACAGCAAAAAGGCAGTATTTTTGTTCCCATTCATTGGACGGATCAATTTTCCAGTAATTCAATTATCAGCTCCTTAGTGCCTTCCGAGGTTGACCCTATTTCTGGTCAGCCGGAATCAAAACATGCCATTGCTAATATCGAAGCTTGTGAAATGACCTGGTATGCTTTTGTGATTAGTCGTAATGAACCAGAGCTAAAATATGCCGCTTACTGGTCTAAATCCAGAGGAAAGGGTCATTGGCGTTATGAACTAGCGGGGCATGAATCCCCTGATGACTGGCCGCAGCATATTAAAAAAATATTCAATCATCCAATACAGAATGAAAGTTGGATTGAGCTTTATGATAAGAAAAAACAACATTATCGTGCTATTAGAATGCAGGGACAACAACTTGAAACCTGTGTTTTTATTGATTCAAAAATTCAATTACCGCCGAGAGATTGGTTAATATCATTATTTAATAAGGAGCAATTATCCGATCAGGAGCGAGCCGGTCTTTTGTCCGCTAATCCGGTTTCAGAAAACATCAATCAGGGTAAAGTTATCTGTTCCTGTTTTAATGTGGCCGAACAGCAGATTATTGATGCCATTGCTAAAAATGATTTAAAAACCGTGGAAGAAATTGGTGCATTATTACAAGCAGGGACTAATTGTGGTTCGTGTAAGCCGGAACTGGAAGAATTTTTATAATAGTTGCGTGCTATATTATCCATTAGACGTGCACTAATAATTCTCATTATTAGTGTCGATTTACAGGGAATATTGGTACATAGTCCAGGTTAAGTCCAATGGTTGTGATGCTTTACAGGGGGTATAGTAGTCAAAAATTAGCGGATGAAATTGAAGCTTTTCTTTTGCAAAGTGCTTTCCATTAAATTAATATAGTTCCTTAGAAATAAAGAAAAAACCATCTATGCGACTATCAATTTTCAAAGCTATTTTAATCATTTTTTCGATTGTTATCGTATTAGCATCATTGATTCTTTTTAATGTCACTAACTACCTGAAAACCAAATCCATCAATATCATTAGTATGGAGCAGTCACGTAAACAATCTGAACTTATCTTTATGAACTTGTTTACTATTATGAAATCAGGCGGGCAAAGAGAAGATATTCTTAATGCTATTCAAAAGATTAATAAATCCTTACCCGGGGTGCAAGTTAATGTTCTTCGCAGTCAACAATTGATTCAGCAATATGGTGATATCGAACATGACGAGTCATATATTTTTCATGATAAAGAAATTCAACAGGTTTTTGATGAAGGCAGGGATTTATTTTTTAACCATGCTAATGAATTGCACTTTTTTTATCCTCTTATTGTTAAAACTGAATGTTTAGGCTGTCATCACACCGTAAAAGAAGGCGATATTAATGGTGTGCTTGATATTAGGTATCCTAACACCTTAATAAAAGATAATTTAGATGATACGATTAATCAAACACTAACGATAGTAGCAACAATCACGATAATTTTATTTCTGGTTTTATTTTTAATTGTTTATAAGATGATTATTTCGCCGATTAGAAATCTATCTAGTCATATGAATGAAATTAAAGACAAACAATTATTAGGTGCAGCATTAACCGAACAACCGACCTATTTGACAGAAATTAAAGACCTTAACAATGACTATAATGACTTAATAAGTCATTTGTACGATGCACATAAAACTATTGTTCTTAAATCAGAAACCGATGACTTAACCGGACTAAATAATAGACGAAAATTTAATAATGTTTTAGAAACAGAGTTTAGTCGAAGTCATCGTTATCAGCGTAAATTTATTGTGATGATGCTGGATTTAAACAAGTTTAAACCAATTAATGATAGTTATGGTCATGCTGCAGGAGACTTTGTTTTGGTTGAATTTGCAAAGATTATCAGCCAACAATTACGTGAACAGGATACAGTGGCAAGGCTTGGTGGAGATGAATTTGGTGTTATTCTGCCGGAAACCGATGGGGAGTTAGGTACCCTAATTGAAAGCAGAATTCGACATGCGGTTAATTCTGCGACCTTAACGTTTGAGAATACTACACTCAATGTCAGTGTAAGTATTGGTTCCGCATGCTATCCCGAACATGCGGATAATATCGAACAGCTACTTTCTTGTGCTGATAATAGTATGTATAAAAATAAAAAAGCTAAGTCTTAATCGAAAATAGTGATTAATAAACCAGTCAATAAAAATTTTGTCATGTAGAGTTTGACTTAACTAATAACAGAGCCTTAAAATTTAATAAAGTTGGTTCTAATTGTTAAATCAAATTATGTCAGAAGAAAAACATCATCGCCGAATAAAAAGTTACGTTTTGCGTCAGGGACGTATGACGTTTGCACAGGAACATGCGCTTAATACCGCCTGGGATAAATGGGGGCTAGGAAAGCCCTTGTTTGAAGGTACTGAGCAAAATCCAGATGTTGAGTTTTTGCAAGTTGAAAAGGTGTTTGGCAATCGTAATGAGTTGGTTGTCGAAATTGGTTTTGGTATGGGAGATTCTCTAATTGCGATGGCGCAACAAAGACCCAATACAAATTTTATTGGTATCGAAGTACATACACCGGGTATTGGCAATATTTTACAAAGAATCGAGGAATTTAAACTAAGTAATATTCGAGTGTTCCACGCCGATGCGCTTAATATCCTAAATTTGTTTCTTGCACCAGAAAGTCTTAGTGCGGTATATCTCTATTTCCCAGATCCCTGGCAGAAAAGGCGTCATAATAAGCGTCGTATAGTCAAAACAGAATTTATTCATTTAATTTATTCTCGATTAAAAAATGAAGGTGTTTTTCATATGGCCACCGACTGGCAGGATTATGCGATACATATGTTACAGGAAATGAAGGAAACGATTGAGAATAGCCAGAATAGAGAACAACCGTTATACTTTATTAATCAAGCAGATGATAATGCTTATATTGAAAGGCCAGACTGGAGGCCACTAACCAAATTTGAACAAAAAGGATTAAATAAAGGCCACCAAATATGGGATTTGTTGTTTAAAAAAACGCTTAAATAACAAAAATATAAGCTTTTGATTTTGTTAATTAACGTTTCGAGCGTATTGTTTGTTTTACGCTGAGGGCACTTCTA
>JADGAU010000173.1 GCA_015231865.1 Gammaproteobacteria bacterium
AGCCAAATTTTTCTAGAAGCCGTCTAAAAGCTGGATGATGATGAGTATGCGCTACGTCATAAGCACTTCCATCTTCCAATCGATAAAATTTATGTTTTTCGCCCGTTGCATAAGGGTTTTCAAGTATGAATTTTTTCTGCAGATATTGTGTTGCAGAACTGTTGGAAATATACTTATTAACATCCAATTCGGATGGTTCCAACACATTAGGAGCATGGCGGCTTATAAATTCTTTCTCATAGTGTTCTTTAAGCCTGTTTTGCGTGCTCATGTCGAAATTTACGCTTGTATTAATTTCTGTAAATGCTGCTCGAAAACTTTTGGCAGCATCAATGGCTGTGTCACTTAGAGAGAATGTCACCACCAGATCATTGAGGGTTTTAAAATAGTTTTCTATCTGCTGAGCCTTCATTTCTCTAACGGCAGTTAGCTTATTGAATGATTCTTTTTTCAGAGTCTCTTTAGCTGCCTGATAATCAAAATAGCCAAAAATAATAACACTGCCCGCTGATACCAAAATCAACATAATCAAAATTTTGGCACTGATTTTCATATTAGCGAATGTTACGGCCAACCATAATTTGTGTGTTTTAGTTAATTGCTGAACTTCAACATCGGTCACAGGCCTGTCTAAAACACGCCCCAAAGCAATAATGACAGACAAAACAATTAAAAATAATGCGCTCGGTATCAACCAATCTAAGAAATCTTTGTCAGGTTTTAAATCAGATTGATTATTCTTGCTTACACGGATAGGTATCCAACGATCACGAATGACTCGAGATTCTGCTGAAGGTATGGTCGCAAGTACTTTATTAAGAATCGACACCAGTTCTGGCCAATCCTTTCTGACGCCAAAAGCAAGTTCAAGAGTACCAAGCCCTGCATCACCGGCTATTCTAAGCGAGGTCAAGCTATGCTCAGAAATTATATGCCCAACAACACCGATGTTATCAATAAAAGCATCCAATTCTCCAGTTGCCGTTTTTTTAAGGCCTTCTAGTACCGAATCAACTTCGATAAAGCTCAATTGAGTATGCGTTTTCATCCCCAATTCAGCAGCACTATAACCTTTAACAACACCAACTTTCTTCCCTATTAGTGAATCAATATTCCAAAACTTAGTTTCTTGTTCATTGATAACGATGACTGAAGATGAGGAAATGACGGGTTTTGTATAGGAGAGATATTCAGAACGACTCGGTGTTTGTGCTGCAATCGACACTAAATCAATCTGTTTCAACTTTGCTTTTTCAAGCACTTGAGTCCAGGTAATATCAGGGGTCAACTCAATAGTTAAATTTAGTTTCTTACTAATCAGGCGCAGAAAGTCTGCCGCAACTCCCTGGTGATAACCATGCTGATCAACGAAGTCAAAAGGCGCCCAATCGGGATCCACGCCTAAACGAACAACAGAATGTTCTGATAACCATAGTTTTTCTTTGGTACTGAGTTTTAATTGTTCATTGGCAGAGACATTTGAGACAGTGACAAGTACAATGAAGCAATTCAATACGACTAATTTCCAAAGTATTGTAAGTAAAGTGGTAAATCTACGTTTACAACTAAACATATTATTTTTAATCATAGTGTATTCTTAATTTCGGTAACGAGTTCTTCAAGACTGGTCGTTATCTTCATAGCAGTTGCAACTTCATGAAGCGCATCCTCTTCTTCAGGCAAAACTTCGCGGTGTAAAGAGATCATTCCATGTGCAATACCAATAACCAGTTGTTTTAATTTTGGTTCATCCGAGATAGCTTTTAATTTATTTAATACTGCCTCTTTATTGCCATCTTTTAGTTGTTCAGCAAGTTGCCTAAAATATGAAATTGCATCCGTAGATTCAATATGCCTAAAAAGTTCCAGAGAACCCAGATTTTTTCGAAGATATTCTATTTCAATATCGTCGATATTACCTCGGGAATTAGCGATAAGTGCCGATGCGGCCATCATTGCATTGAGTAAATCTTTCTCCTTGGAACGAGGGCTAAACAGATGAATCAATCGATGAAGCGTTGGCTTAGCAAAAATATCCTCAACATGTTCTCTTAGATGCAGATTCAGTATTGCATGGTGAGCTAGTTTGGAAGCATTTTTAGTATTTTGAAAATAGCGTTCAAGATTTGCCGCAATCGTTTCCTGCTCTTTATTAAGATGTTCAGACAGACGGCTTTCAAAGCCTTCAGTATTTAGCAACTCAGTAATTAAGCTTAAATCCAGATGGTAAAGAATACCATAGGTATCAGCCTGTACCTTAAACGGCATTAATTTATTTGATAATAAAGGCTCTAGTCCAAATAAGTGCCCTTTTGAGTAAGTTATCACCGGTACTTCTCTGCCATCATCAAGTATTCGATAACCAGAAAAATCACCTTCAACGACAAAGTAGATATGGCTACCAACATTGTTAACATCAAACACACAGTCTGGTGGTGTGTAATCGAGGCGTTTGGCTATTTTTGCCAATTTAGTTATAGTGTCTTCGGACACATCTTTAAATAAAGGATGGTTTGCCAAAGAATCAGGACAGCTTTTATCCGGTATTGCGGCCTGTTCATTAATCCAGGGGTTAACATCAAATTCATCACCCGTAGACAGTTTAAAGCGAGCTATGGCTAGTCGAATACCTTTCTTGCGCAAACCAGACCATATAGCCATGCAGGCCTCATTTTGAGCAGGCCACCAGGGATCATCACCTTCAAACCAGAATCGTAACCTGATTTCCATACCAAGCTGACTAAAACCAAGAATGTTGAAATCCGGTTTCGGATCACGGCAGATATACCGGGTATGTTGTAGTTCTTCTTCGATGGCTTGAATCGCCTGTTCAGGAGAACTGGAGTATTCCACATGGAAGGTAACCCAGTATTTGAATAGCGCATTAGGCTCACTAAAATTAAGAATCATCTTCTTCGCGATGATCGAATTAGGAAAAATATGTAATGAACCTGTATTCGGGCTTTTTAATGAAACACTTCGCCAGTTTATTTCCCAAACCTCGCCATAGACACTATCAACTTCAACAAAATCACCTATTTTAAGTGCTTTTGTCAGATTTAAAGAGATACCGGCAAAAATTTCCTGAATTGTTGGTTGAGCAGCAAGACCAACAACAAATGCAATTGCCCCGGAAGAGGCAAGAATTGCAGTAATGGGCTCTTCATAGACATAATGCATCACGATCATGATCGCTATCGCATAGACTAATAAACTAATGAGATCAGTCAATAACTTAGGAATACGTCGTAACCCATCATCTGTCAGTTTACCCTCCCAAACAAAGCGTTCCAAAATGGCATTAAGGGTATAGGCTAATGATATCCACCAGAAAAAAGCGATGACTCTAGCCACCGGCATTGAGTAATTGTTGAAATCAACGTAACCAAATAAGTGGGGCAATGAATAGTAAAGTAGACCAAATCCTGCGAGCAATTCCATACCAAAGCGCACAGAATGGTGTTGTCCCCTCAGTACCAATGTGATCCCACGGATAAAAATAATACTAGTAACGGTAAGGGCAATAAGTAAAGCTGTAACATGCAGCCATTGAAGTGCAGTATCCATCTTAGGTAAACATTCCAGGTTAGGTAAATTTTGTTGGTTGGCTTAAAGCATTTAATAATATCAAATCAGATATGTAAATCAAAGTTAACTAATTTTGAATGGTTTATAATTGTATCAATGACGAACAACTGTAAAATTAATATTGCTAAATTATGACAATTTCATTTAGCATAATTCAAAATTCTATTTCTGATTTATTAGAAAAGACGCTATGCCCAAGAGACTTCAAAATGCATAGTTTAAGTAAGCCCAAAAAATTGCTTAATGTGATTCAGCATTTCATGCTTGTGGTAATGTTCATATTTTAACTTTTCTTCTTCATCAATCTTATGAAATGCATGATCTAAAGCATCTTTTCTATTTTTCATAGCTTCATACATCACTTCGATTAAATGCGGGTTAGCCTGAACAATTTCTTCAAAAGAATGTTTATTTAAAGTATAACATTCCAAATCAGTGACGGCTTTAATTGAACCTGAACGAGGCTTGCCAGTCATTAATCCCATCTCACCAAAGAAATCTCCTTTTTCAAAATCCAGCATATGTTCTGTTTGGCCTTTATGATTGATGATCAATTCGGCCTGACCAGAAATAATGATCTTTAAAGAATGATCAATTTCACCTTGTCTGGTCACAATATCATTTTTGGCAAAAGGAAGAAAAGTCATTGTTTTAGCTATATCATGTAATATCTTTTCATCAAAGGTTTTAAACAAATCAATTTGTTTAAGTACATTATAACGATGGTCTAATTCCAGTTTCAGATGATGATTCTGGTGTTTTTCATTTTCTTTGGTAATAAATAAATGTTGCTGTGGAATAGAAGGCATCAAACCTTCTCTTTTTAAAGCAAAATATAAATGCTCTCTTACTTGAGAATCCACAGGGGCATCAACAGCAAAATCAGTCAGCCAATAACGCAACGCATAACGCGCAACACTATCATTATAATCCATCATTAAACAATTTGGTTTTGGAACACTAGCGATATTTGCTATCTCAGCTGTCTCCATGGCTTTTTCGGCAACCTTAATAACTTTACTTGGTGAAATAGAATATTCTATATTAAACCATATCCAACGACGCCACTGTTTTGGTTCCCCAATTCTCTTACCGATGACCTTGAATTGATTTTTCATTAAGATACTATTCGGCATAATCACAGTTTCCCAATCGCGGGTTTCGATATGGATTGCTCGCCAACTTATATCAACTATTTTACCTTCTATATCATTGATGCGAATCCAGTCCCCTACTTTAAGAGAATGATCCCACTGTAATGCTAATCCACCGAAGGTATTACCCAAAGTATCTTGCATGGCAAAAGCAAGTACCGCAGTTAAAATTGCTGATGTGGTAATAATTTCGCCTAAATTTAAACCAGCAAAGTGAAGTTGAATCATGCCCCATATAAAATAAGCAATAATGACAATGATTTCTTCTAATATACTGGGTGGATTGATAGATAATGCAGGGAAAATAGAATTAAAGATTAGCAACCCAAACAATCGAATAACCGCCATTCCTTCAATTATAAAAAATGCTGTATAGAGACTTTGAGCAAGATTAGCTTGTTGAGTGGTTGCAACAAAGCCAGCCATAAAAAGACCTGTAATACTCAACAAATAAACAAGAAATGTGTTTTTAATAGTCGAATGAGCACTAGGTTTACTGCGATACAAGTAAAAACTGATCAAAAAGACAGTTAATGAAATATATTCCAGGTTATCGTGCCAACTATAGTTTATTATTTGTTCAAACATAACTTAATTATCTTGATTTTTTAAATGGTGATTATAACAAAAATGCTATTAAAATAGGTTAGAGCGTGTTGATCTTTCATCTAACTTATTGATTCATGAAAATTTCAGCGCTATCTTCGTTATATTTTCAATGCTACAACCGTCACATCATCATTTCGCTCAGTGCCTTTTTGATAATCATGTAGTTCAGATAAAAAGGATTGTTTTTGTTCTGTGTAGGATT
>JADGAU010000174.1 GCA_015231865.1 Gammaproteobacteria bacterium
TCATCAGGCCGGTATTGATATTGATCATGCGCGCATGGAAGGCGGCAAAGAAATGGAGCAAATTATTAGCATGATTCTTTGCCAGGAAAACAACGGTTTAAATCCCGACGATCGGGTAAATATCTGGAATGACTATCAAATCCAAATATATTAACAACCGGAATAGCCAATAGAGTACCACTGAGTCGTTTCATATTATTTAACGATAATATTCGGCGTATAATCTCTACACCATTAATTTCATCACCATGAATCGCGGCACTAATAAATAAAACGGGCCCATCTTTTTTACCATGAATCACATGTACAGGCATAGAAACCGTTGTTTTCCTGGCAAAGAATCAGGTTCAATGGCGGCACGCTTAGCTAATATTTTTCTGACCGAAATCGTCAGTCATTCTGATATCGGTATCGATTTACATACAGCAGCGATTCACCGTGATAATTTCCCGCAAATCAGAGCAGATATTAAAATTGAACAATTAAATACTCTGGCTAAATCCTTTGCTTCGCCTGTACTATTACATTCTGCACCACCAGAAGGGACATTGCGTCATGCCGCCTGCGAACAAAATGTGCCTGTGATGGTCTATGAGGCGGGTGAAGCCCTTCGTTTTGATGAGGTTTCTATTCGTGTTGCGGTTAGAGGTATTTTAAATGTAATGCGTGAACTCAGTATGTTGACTAAATCACGTAGTAAAAAATCTAAGCCATCGGTATTATTACGCTCAAGTAATTGGATTAGAGCCTCCGTAAGCGGCATATTAAGAGCACAGGTGGCTTTAGGAGATATGGTTGAAGTTGGTGATGTGCTTGGGCAAATATCCGATCCGGCTGGAAAAACAGATACTGAAATTGTCTCATCCACTGACGGTATTGTCATTGGCCGAAGCCTTATTCCCTTAGTTTTTGAAGGCGAAGCCTTGTTTCACATCGGCCGATCCCAGCAAACCTCTTTGCTTGAAGAACACCTGGAAAATATGCAGGATGAAGAGGCTCTAAATACACCTGAATTAATTGAAGAACCGGTTATTGTTTAATCTGTTATTTAGTCATTTCTAACTTGATAAACACGAAAGTTTTTCCTACACTTAAAGTATCGGAAATGTTTGTACGTAATCTATTGCATGCCTTGTAACTACCTGATTTAATAATAAAACACAAGACACAGCTTTAGTGTTATTGATAACACAAAAAGGCTAAGACAATGAAACTATCTAACGTGTTTTTTACTTGTTCTCTTTTCTTCCTATCATTACTATTCTTTTCACAACTATTCTTTTCACAACAATGTTTTGCCAAAGATTCTATTAAAGCGATATACATTCCACTAGCCGATCACTACCCGGGAATAGTTGCTTATGAGAAATATCATGAGCAAATGGAACATGCTGATTTCAAAATAGAAAAGATGAAATCCTGGCGGCTTTTGCGAGCCTATTTTCGTTCTGGCGAAGTTGATTTAGCGTTTATAATTTCTCCAATGGCTTTAGATATGTTTGCTAAGAAACCAGACTTTCGCTGGATAAGTTTAATTCATCGAGACGGCAATGCACTTGCTATTAACGATTTATTCAACCAGTCAGTCAAACTTCCCTATAATCGTTTAGATCGAAAAGCAGATGATAAAGTTGCAAATGCTATTAGAGAATATAATAAAAAAAACAATGAACCAATACAGGTTGGCGTGCCTTCTTTACTAGCCACACATACTGTTATTTTATACAAATATTTAAATGATAATGGACTTAAACTGGCTATTGGCGAGGCAAAACCAGGTGATGATGTTGTTGCTATTACGGTGCCTCCTGCTAAGTCGCCCGTTTTTATTAAAAAACAAAATAATTATGGAAAACCTGCAGCTTTTGAACAGTCCTTACCCTGGGCGGATGTAGTTGAAACTCAGGACTATGGTAAAGTTGCCTGGTATTCAAAAGATGTACTTCACTGGCCTAAAGGACATGTTGAATGCATCATTATTGCATCCGATAAGGCGATAAAAAGCAAAAGAAAAGCAATTCAGGAAGTGATTAACTATATTCATCAGGCCGGTATTGATATTGATCATGCGCGCATGGAAGGCGGCAAAGAAATGGAGCAAATTATTAGCATGATTCGTAAACACATTCCATCACATAATGCAGAAGCGATAAAGCAAAGTCTACGATGGGATCTGGATGTGATTAAATACCATTTTTTAAATCCAGAAATATCAGCTATGCGTCAAATTATGAAACTTGCACTTGAAGGTCAAATTATAAAAGATTCAATTAATCTGGATGCTTTTATTGACGAAAGTTTTAAAACCAATATCAAACAAGAAGAACACGAGCATTAAAATAATGAGAGAACTGCTAAGCAAAAAGTTAAATCTTTCGGTTAAATTCCTAAGTCCTTTTAAAGGTAAAATGAGCCGAAAATTAATGTTCTGGTTTTTATTGATCTCCATTATACCATTATATATTGCCGGAATATTTATATATCAGTCCAATCTGGATGTGTTAACAAAACAATCACAATCAAGACTAGTATCGGTTGTTAAACTAAAAAACCAATATTTGAGCAATATGATAAACAACTATTTAAAAGATATTAATTATTTAGTTCATAATGAAACGACAGGAATTTTCTTAAGCGAACTGACTAATGTCTACCAGGGTAATAAAAATAATATCAGAAGTTTCAAGTGGGAAATGGTTTATGATAAGTTTAGCCAGCATTTACTAGAGTTTCGTAATAATCGCGGCTACCAGGACATTTTATTATTCGACTTAAGTGGTACTATACTATTTTCTGCCAATACAAATACAGAATTAGGCCGAGAGTTTTTTGAGCGTCTTGAGCCTAAATCCCGATTCAAACAGGCATTTAGTAAAGCCATAAAAACTGGTCATGTTATTTTTACCGATTTTGAAATCAATAATCAAAATCAGGTGAATGCCTATCTATTGCAAATTATCACCGATCAACTTGGTGACAAAGTTGGTTTGGCAGCTATTCCCTTTCCCTATAAGACACTTTCCAAGGTTTTGAGAGATCAATTAAATATGGGCAAAACTCAGGATACTTATTTAATTGGTCAAGATAAGATAATGCGAACACAATCCCGTTTTTCAGGGCATAACGCTATTTTAAAGCAACTTGTTGATACTCAGGCTTCTCAAGACTGGTTAAAAGCATTAACAAGTAAACAAACAAACGAAAATGCAAAGATTAAAGTCTATACTGATTATCGAGGTGTTGAAGTCTTAGGCTCATGGGATACTTTAATAATAGCAGACAAATCATTAGCCATTATCAATGAAATTGACTGGTCAGAAATTAGTGAACCCATTACCAAAATGAAAGAATCATTAATTACTACCGGTTTGATTAGTGTAGGCATTGTATTTATAGTGGTATTAATTGTAGCCCATTCTATTAGTGGCTCGCTAACACATAGTGTGAGTGATATTTCCAGTTCCAGTAGTCAAATTGATGCGACAATGTCACAACAAGCCTCTGTTAGCCAATCGCTGACATCATCAATTACCGAAATAACCTCTACCATTAATGAACTGGACACAACGGCTAAAAACAATACCAAACAGGCTGAAAATATTATTAATGAAACAGAACAAGGTAAAAAGTTAGCGGAACAAGGCAGCATTAAAATTGCATCAACTGTAGAAGATATGAGTAAACTTAAGGATGAAATGACCGCAATCACAGAGCAGATTGATTCTCTTAATGTTCAGATCCAGGAAATTAGTAATATTACTTATATGGTCCTGGAACTTGCAGACCAAACCAGAATGTTGTCATTAAATGCGGCTGTAGAAGCAATTCGTTCTGGTGAACATGGTGCTGGCTTTAAAGTAGTTGCTAAAGAAATTAGAAATTTATCAGATGAAAGCAAGCGTTCTGCAAAACAAATTGGCCAATTACTTCGAGATATCCAGAAATCTATGACAACAACAATGACAAGCACGTCAAATAGTGTCAAAACAATGAATAAGAGCGTCGATATTTCATCTGAAATAAGTGAAACATTCAATAGTCTGGCTCAAACCTATATTGGAACCGCTAATGATCTGGAGCAAATTGTACAAAATATAAAACAGGAAACGCTTTCTATTAAGCAAGTCTATGATGCAATGGTGTCAATTCAGCAGGGACAGTCTGAAAATACCCGTGGATTTAAACAGGTTCAGGAAAATATTATTAACTTGGGCAATGTTGCTAAACGCCTAAAAGACATGGTTTAGGCTGACTGGTCTTCAGAAAACTCTTTCATTACATTCAATATCTTAGCTTCCAAACCTAGAAATATTGGCACTAAGTCTGGATCAAAATGGGTGCCACTTTCAGCTTTAAGTAAATCCATAGCTTCATGCACACTCCAGGCATCTTTATATGGTCGAACCGAAGTCAGAGCATCAAACACATCGGCTATAGCCACAATCCTACCTTCAAGTGGAATTTGATCTTTTGATAAACCTTTAGGATAACCACTACCATCCCATTTTTCATGATGGGTTAGGGCAACTCTGGCAGCCATATCTAATAAATCAGAATCTTCCGGATCGCCAATAATTTCTGCGCCTTTTCTAGCATGTGACATCATTATTTCCCATTCATCCTTATCTAATTTTCCAGGCTTACTTAAGATATTGTCAGGAATTCCGATTTTGCCTAAATCATGCATAGGAGCAGCATTAAATAATAAATTGACCCAACTACTTTCAATGCCCAGCTCTTGCGCCAACAAACGACTATAATAAGACATACGAATAACATGCAGGCCGGTATCATTATCTTTATACTCGGCTGCTCTGCCTAGTCTTTGAATAACCTGTAAACGTGAATTATCCAGTTGTTCGGTTCGCTCATTAACTTTATTTTCTAAAGAACGGTTTACATCATACAAGGTTAGATGTGTTTTAATTCTAGCCAAGACAACCATTGGAATAATGGGTTTCGTTATATAATCAACTCCGCCCATCATAAGACCTTTTTCTTCACTACCCGCATCAGTTTTAGCGGTGATAAACATAATAGGTATATGTTGAGTTTTAGGATTTTGTTTTAACTTTTTACATACCTGAAAACCATCCATTTCCGGCATCATTACATCAAGCAGAATCATATCCGGTAAATCCTGTTGATCCAGTATTTCAAAAACGCGTTGACCAGAATTTGATGCAATAACCTGATAATAGGGTTGTAATAACTTTGATAAAACTTTTAAGTTTCCGGGTTCATCATCAACAATTAATATTTTGTATCGATTACTCATTTTCCTATTATTTCCTGAATTAGCAATTAAACCATGAGTCTTTTTATAAATTTATCTGCTTTTTATAATCAAGCAGAATTTTTGTTGCTAATGGGTAATCGAACCTGTCAATGGCACTGCCGAGCTTTTTGCCCTGTTCGCCCATTTCGGTTAGTAATAATTTTTCATATCTCAAATATAGATTTTCCGCTTCAACATCATGCATTATTAATTTCTGCTCTAATTGTTCTA
>JADGAU010000175.1 GCA_015231865.1 Gammaproteobacteria bacterium
CTGACAAACCCACAGGGTATTAGCTTCCCTTATGGTAAAACAGAGATTATTAAGACACGGACTATATTGGATGATGATTGATTTTCTTTAATTTAAGTCTTATATATCATTCCATATATGTTATTATGTCTTATAAAAGACTAATTTCGTGTGTGTTATGGCAAAAAATAAAAGAATTTATTCATCATATACCCTGGAAGCCATTGCTTTACTGGGTAAACTGATTAGGCAAAAGCGTATTGAAAAAAAGTTCACGGCTAAAGAATTAGCTGAACGAGCAAATATTTCAAGAGATCTATTGTACCGCGTTGAAAAAGGTGAGGCTCGTTGTGAAATAGGTGTTTATTTTGAGTTGGCAAATTTAGTTAATATTTCCTTATTTAATGTGGCCGATCAAGATAAAACATTATTAACCACTTTATCTGATGCAGTTAATCAAAAGTTGAGCTTATTACCTAAATCGGTTCATCAGTCAGTGAAAGTGGTGGATGATGATTTCTAAATATCATGAGGCTTATGTCTGGATCTGGTTGCCTGATTCTACAAAGCCAATTGTTGCTGGAAAGTTAATTCAACAACAACAGCAATTACAATTTAATTATGGTCAGTCTTATCTTAATAATCCTAATGCTATTTCGATTTATACAAAAGAATTACCATTAATTAAAGGTAATATTCCTCTGATTAACGGGCTGAAAATGCCTTCCTGTATTCGTGATGGGTCACCCGATGCCTGGGGGCGCAGAGTCATTATTAATCGATTAACAGGAGTAAATTCCCATCAAAGTGAATTTGATGAGCTGACCTATCTACTTGAATCTGGCTCGGATCGAATCGGAGCATTGGACTTTCAATTATCGCCCAGTGAATATAGTCCCAGGTTAGCCAAAAGTGTTTCATTGGAAGAAATTCAATATTCTGCTTCTAAGGTCGAACAGGGGCTTCCTTTATCTCCCAAGCTTGATCAGGCCTTAAATCATGGCACTTCGATTGGTGGTGCACGACCTAAAGCCTTAATTGAGGATGATGGTATTAAATATATTGCTAAATTCTCTTCAAGTACCGATTTGTATAATGTGATCAAAGCGGAATTTATTGCGATGAAACTGGCTAAATTAGCTGGTCTTAATGTTGCGGAAGTTAAGTTGGGAGAGGCTTCTAATAAAGACATTTTACTGATTAAGCGATTTGATCGCTTTTATCATGGAAAACAAGAATATCGCCGCATACTTTTATCTGCATTAACCTTATTTGGTCTGGATGAAATGATGGCAAGATATGCCTCTTATGAACAATTAGCAGAAATTATTCGTTATGACTTTTCTAAACCAAAAGCAACGCTTAAAGAATTGTTCTCAAGAATGGTTTTTAATATTCTGTGTGGCAATACCGATGATCATGCCCGTAATCATGCTGCTATTTGGGATGGGAAAGGTTTACACCTAAGTCCTGCTTATGATATTTGTCCGCAAGCCAGAACAGGTAATGAGGCTTCTCAGGCAATGTTAATTCATCATAATGAAAGATTAAGTCAATTGGCAACTTGTATGAAATCAATTCATCACTTTATGTTGGAAAAGGAACAGGCGCTAACGATTATTCATCACCAGATAAATGTGATTAATCAGTTTTGGCAAGAAGTTTGTGAACAAGCTGGTTTATCATTAGTTGATAGAAATTATCTATGGCAACGTCAGTTTTTAAATCCTTCTGTGTTTTATGGGTTTAAGGGTTGATGTGTATCCACAGTCATTCCCGCGAAGGCAGGGAGCCAGAATAAACAAAACGATTATATGAACAATTCAAAATTCCATGGTTTAACGCGGCTTAATCTTAATTAAGAATTACTGTACATTTGATGTTTATTTGATATTATCAGTTTGCTGAATATTAATTGTCTAATGATGTTGAATTTTAATAAAGCCTGCAATAACCAAATTATTCAGCTTTGCAAAACTCGCAAGCTCGGACAGTTGCAAAACTAAAAAATTTGCTTATCACCGACTTTATTTTCTTAAACTTGGTACCTAGAACCTAGAACCTAGAACCTAGAACCTAGAACCAAGAACTTAAAACCTGATATCTGTTTTTCTTATGAAATTAAAAATCCTTTTCACTTTTATCTTTTCACTTTTTACTATTAACTGCTTTTCCGTTGAATATTCTGATTCTTGTGGCAAGGAATGGGAATGGCTGAACCCTTTACCTCATGGGAATCATTTAAGAGACGTGTCATGGTCATCTGAGCAAAATCAATTTATAGCCGTAGGTGATGTAGGTACGGTTTTATCGAGTACAGATGGAGAAAACTGGATCAAACAAGACTCTAAAACAAAATCATCACTTTACAGTATAGCGTGGAATACAAAGTTTTGGATGGCTGTAGGCCTTGATGGAACGATATTGTCTAGTACAAATGGAATTGATTGGCAGGTACAACACTCTAGCACGACTATAGCTCTTTACAGTATAGCGTGGCACACTGATACCTGGATGGCAGTAGGAGTTAATGGAACGATATTATCTAGTACAGATGGGATTAACTGGCAAGCACAAGATTCTAAAACAACTATAACGCTTCACAGTGTAGCTTGGGCTGGAAGTACCTGGAAAGCAGTAGGAAGTAATGGAACAATTTTATCTAGCTCTGATGGTGTTATTTGGCAAGAGCAACAAATTGGAGGAATAGTTATTCAGACTGGTGTACGTCCTGCTCTTCTGGGTATTGCTTGGCATAATGATGAATTTGCTGTTGTTACTGATGAAGGAGAGATAGAATTAAATCAAGCTGATGGAAGTTGGAGTGGATTTAATCCTTGGTTACTCACTTTCACAAGTAAAGTTTTATATGGTATCTCTTCGAATGATAGTACTTGGGTTGCAGTAGGCCAGAATGGAACTATTTTCTCCCGTAATCATAACGGAAATGAGTGGTTAGAAGAAACTTCAGGAATATCTGAAACACTTTATGGAGTAACAGGAAACGGTACTACCAGGGTGGCTGTAGGGCAAAATGGAATTATAATATCAAGTAATAAAGGAGAAAGTTGGCAGAGGCATAGTTCTGGTACAACTAAACAATACTATACTGTTTCCTGGAATAGTCATACTACAAGCCTTAATGATATTGCCTGGAATGGTAATACCTTAATGACTGTTGGAAGTTTCACTTCTATACTATCAAATTCAGATGGAGTGAACTGGAAAGATATTAATTTAAGAGGTACAACTTTTGATCCTAAAAGCATTACATGGAGTGGCAATTTTTGGATTACAACTGGAAGTAGCGGAAGCATTTACATTAGTTTTGATGGACTAAATTGGGAAAGTCAAAATACTGGGACTAAAGAATACCTTTGGGATATTGCATGGAATGGAAAGCAATTTATAGCAGTGGGTGATAAAAGTACTATCCTTATGAGTAGTGATGGAGTAAATTGGGTTAAACAAACCTCTATTCCTAGTGAACGATTTACTGCAATTGCTTGGAATGGAAAACAATGGATAATTGTTGGTTATTCCGGTACAATTTTATCCAGTTCCGATGGAGTTTACTGGAAGTTACAAAGTTCTGGTACTACTGTTGCACTTCAAGATATTGCTTGGAATGGTAGCAGATGGATGGCTGTTGGCCGAGTAGGTATTGTTTTGTCCAGTTCTGATGGAAAGAACTGGGACGAAATAAATTCAGGTATAAGTGAGGATCTTTTTGGTATTACCTCAAACGGTTCTCTTTGGGTTGCAGTAGGTAGATATGGTAATATTATATCTACTTATGATGAAGTCAACTGGCATAAGAGTGTTTCTGGTACTAGAAATACTTTAAGTGGGATTACTTGGACTGGCTCACACTTTATAACTGTAGGTGCTGGGGGTACCATAATTACTAGTCCTTGTTATTCAAAAAACAATTTTAGAAATACCCGATCTCTAATAGTCTCCGGCGGTGGTGACCCTGATGACTACCTCCAATCTGCCACCAATGAAAATGCCAATCTAGCTTATCGTACTTTACGTCAACGGGGAATTTCTGCATCTAACATTAAATACTTCAATGCTATCCCACAAGATGCAGACTCTGATGGTGTGATTGATACCGAATCTGGTGTTCCCACTAAAGCTTCTATTCAATCCGCCATTACTTCATGGCTTGCTTCTTCTGTAGATGAAGCCACTCCCGTTCTTGTCTATCTCATTGACCATGGCGGTGAGAATATCTTTTATCTCAATAAACCCTCTGATGGCTATGCCGAGGTTATTAAAGCCTCTGAGTTTCAAACCTGGTTTGACTCTCTACAATCATCAACCAATGCCAGAATGACGGTCGTCTATGATGCCTGCCATGCCGGTAGTTTTATGGATGATTTAAAACAATCAGGCTCTAATAAATATGACAGAAGTCTACTCTTTAGTTCAGCCCCAGAGCAGTTAGCCTACTTTGGTGCTCAAGGCGGTTTATCCTATTCCCATTTCTTCTGGAATAATATCGGTCAGGGAATGGATGTTCGTACGGCTCATCGTTCGGCTACCGTTGCCGTTCGTGCCACCACACAAAATGATGGCAAATCTTATCAGCAAACCCTGCTGGATGATAATGGCGATGGCGAAGAGAACTATGTGGATGGTTCGCTTGCTCGTGATACCTATCTTGGTGTGAATACCAATGAAACTTTAGTCTATCCCACAATCGTCAAACACCGTGGCAGCAGTGTGATTGATATCAAAGATAATGGTGCGGTAGATTTATTTGCCCGAGTGGATTTATCTAAAGACCAGATAGAGCGCGTTTGGGCCATTGTCATTCCACCGAACAGTAAAACCACAGGCTCTGAAGCCGTCACAGAGCTTCCTGTGATAGAGCTTGATAGCTATGATGCGATTAGTGGCGAATACCGGGCAAGTAGTGATACCTCAACTGTCTTTAATCAAAGCGGTCAATATACCGTCTCTTATTATGCCAAAACTAAAGGCGAAAATGGTAAAGAAGGCGTTAATTCAAGATTCCCATTGGTGAGTTTAATTACGGTCACAGATTCAGGTTATAAAGCCCTAAATCAAAGTGAGATACAGGCCATTATTATTGGTGGTGGGAATAATAACAATCCCAGCTTTGCTAAAGCCATTACCCATAATACTGAATTAGCTTATCAATCACTTCGTGCCCGTGGTGTGAATAAAGACAATATTTACTATCTTGCTCAAAGTACAGCCGATGTGGATGGTGATGGACAAACAGATACCCAAGGCACTTCATCAACATCAGCCTATAACCAGGCGATTAACTGGGCAAGTACGAAAGTGAATAGCACCACACCACTACTGATATACTTCATTGGCTATGGTGAAGACAGGTCCTTTTACTTAAACAACACTGAGACATTAACAGCCACAGCACTGGCTAATGACTTAAACACTTTACAAAGCCAAACCAGTGCCCGAGTCACCACCGCCGGAGACTATTAGAGATCGGGTATTTCTAAAATTGTTTTTTGAATAACAAGGACTAG
>JADGAU010000176.1 GCA_015231865.1 Gammaproteobacteria bacterium
GTTTACATTAGGTGAAGATCAATCAACATATATACCTTTGGGTGTTAGACATCGTCTGGAAAATCCCGGAGTGATACCTTTGGAGATCATAGAAATTCAATCAGGTAGTTATCTCGGCGAGGACGATATCGTTCGTTTTGATGATACCTATGGTAGGGTTGAATAGTGAGTCAATAGTGGCCAGGATTTAATAATAAAATAAAGTAAATATAGTTCATAGTAGATGTAGGATCACAGAATGTTTGGCAAAATTGAGTATTTGAGTAAAAGGTTAGAATTAAATTAATGATTGAGCAGAATAATGAAATGCCAGATCCAGAAATTGATGAACCCATTATTAAAACTAGTTATTTAGGTCATCAGGTTTGTCTATTAGGCACCGCTCACGTTTCAAAAGCCAGTGCCGACAAGGTCAAAGAGTTATTAAGCACAGGTGAATTTGATATTGTAGCAATAGAACTATGTCCGAACCGTTATGATAGCCTGGTCAACCCAGATAATCTGGCTAATATGGATTTGTTTAAAGTAATTCGTGAAGGTAAAACTTCGATGGTAATGGCTTCATTAGCTTTGGGAGCCTATCAACAACGTCTGGCTGAAGAGTTTGGTATCGAGCCAGGTGCAGAAATGCGTATGGCTATTGAACAGGCAAAACATTTCAATACCGAACTAGAACTGGTTGATCGTGATATTGGAGTCACCCTAAAGCGTGTTTATGCCAGTGTTCCCTGGTGGAAAAAAATACTTCTGGCAACAGGATTAATGGCTAGTGTAGTTTCTAAGGAAGAAGTTTCTGAAGATGAAATTGAACGTCTTAAAGATGGAGATATATTAGAAACAACTTTTTCTCAATTTGCAGAAGATGAAAAGGACTTGTTCAGGCCGCTAATCGATGAGCGCGATCAGTATATGGCATTACAAATAGCCAATATTTTATCTAATCAGACATTGGATAAAGGTAGTAATTTATTGGCCGTTGTAGGCGCGGGACATTTAAATGGAATTAATAGATATTTAAACGAATATATTCAGCAACAAAAACAATCACAGCAACTTCAGGAAGAAATACAACAATTAGAAGTTATTCCAAAGAAAAATCAATTTCTTAAGTATTTTCCCTGGTTAATCGTAGCTTTGGTTTTCACAGGGTTCTTTTTAGGCTTTCAAAAAAGTTCTGATCTTGGTTGGCAAATGGTTTTTGACTGGGTCATTATTAATGGGGGGCTTTCTGCTTTAGGTGCATTATTAGCAGGTGCACATCCATTGACAATATTGAGTGCTTTTGTTGCAGCCCCTTTAACTTCTTTAAATCCAACTATAGGCGCCGGTATGGTAACAGCGGCAGTTGAAGCCTGGCTTAGAAAACCCAGTGTTGGAGATTTTAGTCGATTAAGACATGATACTACTTCCCTAAAAGGCTGGTGGCACAATAAGGTTTCAAGAACCTTATTGGTGTTCTTTTTTAGTACATTAGGATCTGCTGTTGGTACCTATGTTGCTGGCTTTAGAATATTTGAGAGCCTAATATAAGCGGCGTAACTAGTTGGTCGCAATCACTAAATTTATCTGTTTGCGCAACTCGCTACGCTCAGACAGTGCGAAACAGATAAACTTAGCAATCACAACCAACTAGTTACTTGTGGTGGTTGTGGTTAAATAACTAAAGTGCAAACTAAAATTATTTAATAAATTTCGTCAAAGCATTGAACTTTGATGCTCTGCCAATAGAGTGTCTAAAATCATTGATTTCTTTTGCTTTATGTTCAGTTTCTATTTTCAGATTTTTTTGGAAGTTATTGTTTTTTAGTAATGACATGTATTTTCTAATGACTGCTGAAGTATCTGCATAAGCATCTTCAGTTTCATGGTTATATTGTTCACATACCGCCTGATTAATTTCTTCGACATTAGGTGTTCTATCACATAGATCAAAAGCTAAATGTAAGCTATGTTCAGTGACGGTACTACAAGCATGTGGTACACCGGCAGGAACATATAAAATATCTCCGGGACGCATGGTTAATTCTTTAATTTGTGGCCCCATTTGTTCAGGGGATAAATTATAGGTATTGGTAAAGCGTCGTTGTTGGGGTTTGTGAATAGACCAATGTTTTTCACCAGAAAGTTGTATTGCAAGAACATCATCAGTATCAAAATGACCTCCATAGGCTTCGTTTTTATTTTGTGAAAATAAAGCAACGCAATTGGCCATCGCACAGGGTAAGGCAGATTCCAGTTTTTCAACAAAATTATTAATATTATTATCAAGAATATCTAAACCTTCGAGCACAACAGCAGCACCATTATTTATTTCATCGTTAAGATACTGTTTATCCATAAAAACTAGTTTTTTATGTTGAACCATTTTCCATTTAATATGATTCTCTAATGAAAGATGATTTTTATTTTTAATTAAGGTAACCCAATCAGAATTAAGTAGTGGATTGCTTAAATAGGTTTGAAGTTTTTCGACAGTTAAAAAAGTTGGGTCTTTAATAACGCCTCTACCAATAGCAAATTCTTTTGGAGGATTCTTTCTTTGTTTTAGATAAAAAGTTAGAGCTGCTTCTAGATCAGGGTGTAATTGCTTATTCATAATTTTCCAAAATATTATTGAATTAAAAAATGATACTATAGTAGGGCCTGATCTTTAATTTGACTTATTGATTTATGAAACAACAGCGCTATCTTCGTTATTTTTTACTACCAATGGGTGGCATTGCTACATAAAAATGCCTTAATATCACTAAAATTTTACATAAGTCAATTAAGCATCTGAAAGATCATACAGGCCCTAGTCATTAAAACATAAAATATCCGCTAATTAAATCATACACAGATATAAGTAGAATTATTCTTGTGTTAACACAATTAAAACCGTTATAGGAATATATGGAATCAATAGAACCAATTTATGCCCAATTAATTTTATTTATTGTCTCCCTAATTGCAAATCTTTTTTCTGCATTAGCAGGAGGGGGAGCAGGATTAATACAATTACCGGCATTAATTTTCTTAGGTTTACCTTTTGGTTTAGCCCTAGCTACACATAAAGTAGCCAGTGTTGCCTTAGGTGTTGGCGCAACTATAAGACATCTTAAATCCAGTACGATTTCTTTAAAATTCTCTTTGTTTATTTTAATAACTGGCATTCCAGGCGTTATTTTAGGTGCCAGTGTTATTCTACAATTTCCAGAACGACTATCTGAAATTTCACTGGGTATCTTGACGATTTCTTTAGGAATTTATTCCTGGTTAAACCCTGAGCTTGGTCAAACATCGAACAATACTAATCGAGACATTAAAGGTTATAGTATAGGCGGTTGTATCTTATTTTGTATTGGTGCTTTAAATGGATCTTTAACTTCTGGAACAGGATTGTTTGTAACACTATGGCTGGTCAGATGGTTTGGCCTGGAATATAAGGTGGCTGTAGCATATACCTTAATTTTAGTCGGTATGTTTTGGAATGGAAGTGGAGCTGTTACTTTAGGTCTTTTGGGTGATATTCAATGGGATTGGTTACCAGCCTTGATACTTGGTTCACTTATTGGTGGGTATTTAGGGGCACATTTTGCCATTATTAAAGGGAATATGCTAGTTAAGCGGAGTTTTGAGGTGATTACTGTTTTGGTTGGGGTTAGTTTGATTGTTTATTAATTGATACACCACCACAGCAAAGAGAAAGCTGGGAGTAATTATGTCAAAGTACTTACGGGATACCAATATTTGTATCTATATTGCTAACTATAAACCTTTATCAGTGTTAGAAAAATTTAAACAACTTGAAGTTAATGAAGTTGCTATGTTAATTATTACTCTGAGTGAATTAACTGTAGGAGCCGAAAAGAGTCAACAAAAACAAGCAACTGTTCAGAAATTGATGAATTTATCTGAAATTATTCCGTTAATAGCATTATCATCAAAAATTGGTTAGATTTATGGACAAGTACGTGCAAATTTAGAAGTTAAAGGACAAATTATTGAAAATTGTCAATTCATCACTTACAATGTATTACAAAGTAATCAAAAGTAGGTGGCAAAAATGAGTGTTACCAGTGTGAGGCTCCAACCTGAAATAGAAAGCCCTTTAGAGCATTTAGCAAAGAAGCTTGATAGAAGTAAAAATTACCTGATTAACTTGGCTATTAAAGAGTTTCTAGAACGAAAATCAATTGATGACAAGCGGTGGGATGAAACTCTTGAGGCAATTGAGTCTGTTAAATCAGGAAAACTAATTGATGAAAAAGATGTTAATAATTGGCTTGATAGCTGGGGAACAAGTAATGAACTTGAACCACCAAAGGTATGAAAATATCCTACTCAATAGAGTCAATTAACGACTTAAAAAGGCTAAGGGAATTTATTGAGGAAAAGAATCCTCAAGCAGCACAACTAACTGCAATATCAATAAAAAAAGGAATAAATCAATTAAAATCTTTTCCATTTCTTGGGGTAAAGGTTGAGCAAGCACCGGACCCAGAAATAGTGAGAGATTTAATTCATGGAAATTATACAGTGAGGTATTTAATACTTTCAAACCAAATAAATATTTTACGTATATGGCATCATAAAGAAAAAGAAAATCGTTTATAACAATCACATCAAGTAATGATGTTACAAACACCTGCTTAGTTACTGATTGGAAACAGCTTAAGCAAAACGACTTTAACAAAACCGCTCCTCGCTCGCCTGTCAGGATCTTTGCATCTCAACTCAATTTTGCATGAACGACCTGTCTTTAATCTTCCATACTCTTTTCAATGGATTCACACTCATACTCCCAGTAACGAATTGATAAGGAGTTGTATTATAAGGTGTCTGCGCCACTTTTTTTTAAAATCTACTTAATCTAGCAGAGGTGATATAAATAGTTCAATATTATACTTGAGCCATTATGGCAAATAATGCAAAGGAATTTGAGCGGGTTCCTGAGTTAATGTTTGAAAATTGGGTTTGATTCTGTGCTAAATGTTAAGGAGTCAGTTTACACTTTTGAAGCAAAATACAAGAAACAGGAATCTAAGGTATCAATACGTAAGTTTCCGTTTCACTCCATCAGACCTACGAATTCTGTGAGAAGGATGAGGTGTAAGCCTCACCCTACTTAATACTTATCATTAGAAACTTATAAAGTGCTTTTACATTTATCAACGCCTGATTGAATATCTATATTCACATTTATTGTTGAACTATCAGTACTCAATGCACTAAATGCATATGCATCATTTGTATGTGTAATGGTAACATTATCGTTGTCATCACCTAAATCAATTACTCTGACCCCTTTGATTCCTGACCCCTTTGATTCACTGACCCCTTTGATTCACTGACCCCTTTGATTCATGATTTTAATTTTTTAGATCATTATTCCCATACTATAAAAGTATGGGAATAAAAATTTAAAATATATCCTATTTGAAACAATCTAAACTAATTGAAATAGTGGGGGTTGTCACAACATTATAAGGTATTGTGGATGAATCGCCTG
>JADGAU010000177.1 GCA_015231865.1 Gammaproteobacteria bacterium
AATACAAAATTGCTAATGTCGCCATAAATGATATTGGAATTCCAATGGCAACCCACATCGCTACTTTACCATTTAAAAACAGGTATAAAATGGCAACAACCAGGATTAGGCCTCCTAAGCCATTTTGCACTAATAGCATGGTTCGTTCTTTTATTAAACGCCAGGTTTCATCATAAACAATGAGTTGAATATTGGGTGGCAATTCAAAACTTTTATCCTTTAGCCACTGCTGCATAATTTCTGCCGCAACTAGAGCATTACCTTTCTCTGTTCTTTGCAGAACCATCTCTACTACTGGCCTATTATGAGATAACCTGGCAACTTCTCCTGTTCTATCTCTTTTAACGATGGTCGCTATATCACCGAGTTGAATTAACTCCGTTGTTGTTTGTACTATCGGAATATTTTTATATGCTTCAATCGTTTTACCCTGCTCCAGGGTTCTCAATTCTTTTCCATGTTCATTTGCACCAGAGACACCAATTGGTAAATCTAGGCTATAATCACCGACTTTTTTTGCAACATCTGCTAAATTCATTTTCAATTGATAGAGCTTTTCAGTCGATAATTCGATGGCAATCTCTTGTTCAGGCAGACCATTAATCGTTACTTTATCAATTCCTCGTTGGATTAACTCCTTTTCAAAATTATCAACTAATTGGCCCAATTCTCTACTGGTGAAGGGTTGTTGATTTTTTATCTGTGGGTTTTGTGAAATTTGCACCGTTGCAACATTCTCATAACGAACTATCGTCTGTACAATTGGCTTCTCAGCATCTTGAGGCAGATTTTTATATTCATCTACTTTTTGTTTCACTTTATCCAAAGCAACCAGTAAATCGGAATCTTCGGTAAACTCCATGAGAATTGAAGATATATTTTGAGCAGAAGTAGAAGTAATTTTATCTAAGTTTTCAACGGTTTTTAGTGATTGTTCTAATGGCGTTGTAATCCCCTGTTCAATATCTTCTGCGCTTGCACCAGGCCATATGACACGGACACTAATACGGTCTAATTCAAAACTTGGGAAAAATTGAACATTTAATTTAGCCAGTGCATACAACCCGGAAACAATCATTAAGATCATTAGCAGGTTGGCTGCAACCTTATGATGAGCAAAAAAACCGATAATATTCATTTAATTGAACTATCTTTATGTTGTTTTACTTTAAGACCTGTAATTGCATTAGGCAAGTGAGTTGTAACGATTAAATCGCTATTTTTGATAGTCTCTTCTTTGTCTAAAGGCATAACAAGGACATGAGCTTTTAAGGCAGAAGCATAAGCATCTCCAACAATATCAACAGACAAAGCTTGCAAACGATCATCTTTTAAACGGTAAATGGTGTTTTGTCCATAAATTGCTTCAACTGGAACAGGAATAACATTTTCTGTAGGGGGTAATGCAATTTTTAACTGCCCAACTTCGCCAATATTAAAAGTAGTTCCCTGACTAACATCTGATAAAACAAAATAAACATCAACACTGATAGCCTGAGATTCAGCACCTAAACGTATTAATTTAACCGGATAGGTTTTATTCGAATGTTGAAAAGTAGCCTGAATATTATTATCTGCCTTAATATTATTATCTGATAGTCCCCGACTAAAAATATCTTTATATTTTAAAGGCAGTTTTGCCTTAATTTCTAAGTCATTAGCCTTATAAAGGCTAAGCAGTGATTGGTTGCTATTTACCTGATCGCCAACTGCAATATTTACCCTGGCAATTCGAGCATCCTCAGGGGCAATTAATTCA
This sequence comes from Gammaproteobacteria bacterium, assembly GCA_015231865.1. GTDB lineage: Bacteria > Pseudomonadota > Gammaproteobacteria > GRL18 > GRL18 > JADGAU01. The sequence continues at coordinate 1,760 of JADGAU010000177.1, forward strand.
CTACGTTTAAAGGCCAATTCGGCCTGTTCTAAATCACTATGTGCTTCTTTTAACTGTGATTGTAATGAAAAGATATTTTTACTAAAGGAATTTATTTTATGTTCCAATTTACTGACTGAGATTTGTTGAGCAATCAATTGTTGTGTTATTTCTTCTAATGTTGAGGTCGAGCTAAGATTCTTCTTATGAATCTTTTTTTGTCTCGCTAAAGAAGCTTGTTTCAGGCTAACCAGTTCATTTTCATAAACCAGGTTGTTTTGATCTTGTTGATACTGTAATTTCTCCAATTGGATTTTGGCTTCAATCTGATTAACACGGCTTTTGGCCTTATCCAGTGATGGTTTGAAATCTGCCGGATCAAGTTTAGCTAACATATCCCCTTTTTTAACAAAATCCCCTGCTCTAACTCTTAATTCTGAAATTTGTGAGACCATCGGTGAATAAAAGCTAAAATATCCCGGGGATTCAATTTGCGCAAACAAGCTAAGTTTTGCTGAATAAGAACCTGGCTTAGCAGAAATAGTTTCAACCCACCAGGTTCTTTCCTGTACCTTGGGAGGGACTTTTTTAGCTTTAGTTTTGACAATAGCAATTGCCAGAACAAGACTAGTGATGATAATTGCAATGGCTGCTAAGCGAGTGTTTCGAGTATTCATTTAATGGTTTCTAATGGTTTCTAATGGTTTCTAGTTAGATTTATGGATAGTAATCTTATTTTTGACAAATAATTGCTGATAAAGTTCTCTTGTTTTTAAAGGCTTTTCACCCAAATGTAAATGAAGTATATTTCTAAGTAATTGCTTAATCTGTTGTCTACATATCAAATTATCCTGAAAAAAATCTTGTTCTTCCTGGCCTAGCTTAATTAAACATTCACCTCTGGTTTTACCAGATAATACAATGGTATTTTGCTGATTGAAAGAGGGATGTTCTAATTCCAAGGTTGAGACGAAACCAATATTTTCAATATAAACATAATTTAAATCAGATTCAATTTGTTTAGCGGTTAAAGCAGATGTCTGTAAATCAACTTCATAACCTATCTGGTTAAGTAGTTTTAATTCAAAAAGACGTAAGCAAAGTTCTGATTTGACTATAGCATGCTCATATAGTGAAAATTCTTTTAGACTTTGAATCGTTTGTTGGTACAAAGAAAAAATACTTGCAACTTCTTCATGGCTGGGTAATAAGCGAATTAATAATTCATTCAGATAATAAGCACTATACAAAACTTTGTTATCTTTAAATGGTTTGTCATTATTTTCAATTATTTCGGCATCAACAAGAATGGATAAATTGGATTTTAACAGGTATTTTATCTGTAGTGTCCTAAATGGCTGCAAGGCAAAAGAAAGACCTTTTTTAGATTTTTTAACACCTTTTGCCAGAAGCTGAATGCGTCCATTTTCACGACTAAGGACATCCAGTATTAAACTATTTTCCTGGTATGGTTTAGAATATAAAACATAAGCCTGACTGGTAAGTTGTTCTTGTCTAGATGGCATTAATACCAATCATCATCGACATAACCAAGACTTTTTAAAGCACGTTCATCATTTGACCAGCCTGTTTTCACTTTAATCCACAGTTTTAATAAGACTTTTTTCATAAACATTCTTTGCATAGCCTGACGCGCATTAATACCAATTTGTTTTAATTGTTCACCATTTTGACCAATAACAATACTTTTTTGATTGTCTCGTTCAACCCATATTAAGGCCGATACTTTAATAATTTTTTTATTCTCTTCAAAAGCTTCGACTTCAACAGCCACAGCATAAGGTAACTCATTACCTAATAACCGCATAAGTTGTTCTCGTATTAATTCAGAAGCTAAAAAACGGTCATTTTTATCTGTTAATTGATCTTCACTAAAATAAGGGGCTGAAACAGGTAATTGTTCAATAATGACCTTTTCTAATTGTTCAATATTACTGCCCTTTTTAGATGATAAAGGTATTACGGCCTTAAAATTAAATAGTTCATTCGTACTTTGTAAATAAGGAAGTAATCTTTCCTTATTTTTAATTAAATCAACTTTATTAATTACAAGAATAATGGGAGCAGAAGAATTTTTAAGAATTTTTAAAATACGCTGATCTTCATCCGTTAACTTAAGTGCTTCAAGCATTAAAATAACAACATCAACATCATCAATTGCAGTAGATGCTTCACGGTTCATATATTTATGTACGGCACTTTTTAGGTCGTGATGCAGTCCTGGCGTATCAATATAGATTGCCTGATAAGTATCTGTTGTTTTTATTCCCTGAATTCTGTGCTGGGTTGTTTGCGGCTTTTTAGATGTGATACTAAGGTGAGTGCCTAATATACGATTAATTAACGTTGATTTACCGACATTCGGACGACCGATAATAGAGACATAACCGCACCGGTATTCATTTTTATTCGCTATATTCATCATTATGCCGATAATTTATTCGTGACTTTAGGATAAGCTTTTTCGGCTGTTTTTTGTTCTGCAATGCGCCTGCTATTTCCCTTCTCAATAAAAACTAAATCTAATTCTTTAATTTTACATTCTACCGTGAAAGATTGCTCATGTTCCTTGCCTTCAATTTTAACGACTTTATATTGGGGCAGCGATAACTTTCTACTTTGTAGTAATTCCTGAAGACGACTTTTAGGATCTTTAATTATCTTTTGATGAACTATGTCGATTCTATCTTTATACCATAATTTTAAACACTGCTTTACCTGAACTAAATTTGAATCTAACAGGATAGCGCCAATAATTGCTTCAACAGCATCGGCTAAAATCGAATGGCGACGAAAACCTCCGCTCTTTAACTCCCCTGCACCTAACAATAAGTATTCACCGATTTGTAATTCTTTGGCAATTTCAGCGAGTGTTTCTCCTCTTACTAATATAGAGCGGTATCGGCTGAGCTTACCTTCATTGTCATCAGGGTAAGTTTGATACAATAGTTCTGAGACAACAAAACCAAGTACAGAATCGCCTAAAAACTCCAATCGTTCATTATTATTAGAAGCATAACTACGATGGGAAAGTGCAGAAACCAATAAAGATTGATTGTTAAATTGATAACATAAAATTCGTTGCAATTTATCAATTTGATCTGAACTAAGTCCTTTAGACTGTTTCTTTTTTTTTAATTGCCTAACGGTACTATTAACTGATTTACTAGCAGTACGTTTAGCAGTTTTACTAGTCAAATATTATCCTTAAACTATAATTAACATTAACAAACTTTAGCTTCTGGGAAGCTCAACTTGTTTATGATTTTCTATAAGAATAAAGACATTTTTAGCAAAATTTATTTTATTGTTATAATCTAATGTAATCGTTAACACTTGATTTTTCTGCTTGAATTTAAAATCATCCATTTTTACATCTCTAATATCATTAATTCTTAAACGTTTATTAATAAGTTCTTTAATTTTGGACTTGGGCATTGTCGCAATACCGGATTCAGCATTTAAAGTCGTTAACACATTACCCATGGTATAATTACTGATAACAACTGGAAACAGTAACATTGCCAGATAAGCAAAAAAACCACCCATTGCAAAGGCAAGTACCATTCCCATTAAAGTCATGCCCGATTGTTTTTTTCTATTTCTTAAATATTTCATTTATTTACTCCAATTATTTTATGATTGTTCCAAT
>JADGAU010000178.1 GCA_015231865.1 Gammaproteobacteria bacterium
TAACAGGCTAAACTGTTGATGAAAAAATTAACTTTTGATCTTGGAGAAAAAATTAAATTTCCTGAAAAGTTATATGGACGGGAAAGAGAAACTGAACGCTTGAAAAAAGCTTTTAAGGAAATCAGTAATGGTAATAGTAGATTAATACTTTTATCTGGCGTTTCTGGCTCAGGCAAAACTGTATTAGGCCGGGAATTAAAAAACACAGTGACGACAAAAAATGGTTTCTATTTAGAAGGAAAATTTAATCAGTTTCAAAGAGAAGTTCCCCATTTTGCTTTAAGGCAGGCTTTACAGAAACTAATTAGTGAGATTTTAGCAACATCAATTAGCGAGCAAGAAGTCTGGAAAAATAAAATTTTAAAAAGCGTTGGTAAACTTGGAAAATTACTCACAGACATCATACCGGATTTAGATAAATTAATTGGTAAACAACCCGGTATACCTGAAATTAGCCCCTATGAGGCACCGCACCGGTTTATTTCTGTTTTAAAGCAGTTTTTAAGCATTTTTTGTCATGCGGAACATCCGTTAGTACTTTTTATTGATGATTGGCAGTGGGCTGATTCTTTCTCATTAAATGTATTAAAACAATTACAAAATGATTTAAGCCTCCGATATCTATTGATCATTGCTGCATATCGCAATGATGAAGTAGATCAACACCATCCGTTTCAACTGGCAATAAATGAATTAAAATTAAATACATTTCTAGTACAAACCATTGATGTTAATAATTTATCAGAAAATACGGTTAAGCAATTTTTAATTGATGCATTTGAACCTTCGATAGATAATTTAACGGCATTAACGGAATATATTCATCAAACAACTTCCGGTAATCCTTTTTTCGTCCTTTCTTTGGTTGAGGCACTTTACCATAAAAAAATAATCAAATTTGACTCAAAACTCAGCACGTGGAATTGGAATAGAAATTCAAGTCTAATAGAAAAAAATGATGTTGTTCACCTGTTTCAAACCAATTTAAAGAGTTTAGCCCCCGAAAGTCAGGAACTCATATCCTTATCAGCCTGTATAGGGAATCGTTTTAGTCTTAAATTATTATCTCTGGTTTCAGGGAGGTCTAATAATGATATTAGCCGCTTAATTAAACCAGCCATAAACCTGGGTTTGTTATCATCGATTGATAAAAATGAACTACAGTTTCGTCATGATAAAGTTCAACAAGCGGCTCATGGTTTGATTGCTGATGAATTAATTCCAATTCTAAGATTGAAAATTGGCCAGTTGCTGGAACAACATTTAGATCCGGATGAAAAAGACAAGCTATTGCTTGAAATTACCGATCATTATAATGCAGGGCAAATTTTATTAGTTAAGCCGGCAGATATTATCAAACTGATCAAATTAAATATCATTTCAGGTAGTAAGGCTAGAGCTGCAACCGCTTACTACTCAGCATTACAGTTTCAAAGAGTTGCGGCTAGCCATCTTGAAAATAAAGAGATATCAGCTCAATTCTGGAGAGAAAATCAAGAGCAAGGGATTATCTTATATCGTGAAATGGCAGAAACAGAGTTTTTAGAAGGTGATAAAAAGCAAGCTGAAAAATGTATTCAAATTGCCGTGGAGCATGCCAGAACAGCTATTGAACGAGCTGAAGTTTTATGTACAAAAATTTTGCACAATACACTTTTAGCTCAATATAATGAAGCTATTTCTTCCGGGAGAGAGGCTCTCAAAGCACTTGATATCAATTTAGCTGAAAATAATTATGATGCAGCACGTGATTTAGAAATTGACAAAACAATTGATATTTATAATACAAAAAATATCGCTGAACTAAAAAAATCAGCGCCAATGCAGCACGAAAAGTTTTTGATGGCTATTCAAGTATTAATTACCTTAGGGCCACCCTGTTACCGGGCCCATCAACCATTATGGAGTGTGATTGTGCCAATGGTTGTTCGTTTAACTCTGCAGCATGGTTCGGTTCCTCAGGTTGGCTATAGTCATACCGCATTTGGCGGTTTATTAGGCTGGGTTAGTAATGACTATAATAAAGCTAAAGTCTTTTACGAAGTTGCAGATTCATTAATGCATTCAGAATTTAATAATCCCGCCAATCTCAGTGTTTATTATTTAATGGTGGGAAGTTCAAGCCGACATTGGTTTAAACATTATCGTTATGCTAGCCAGGATTATACCCAAGCTATTGAGTCGGGCATTCAATCAGGAAATTTACAATATGCGGCTTATGCATTTGCTCATAATATGTATTGTCAATTCTTTCAAGGGCTGCCATTATCAAAGTTAATTGAGGAAACTGAAAATTCTTTAATCTTTAGTCAGTCCAGAACAAATCAATGGGCATCAGACTTACTGGAAAGTGGGATTCTTGTTTTTTCTGATTTAGCTGGACAGAAAAAAATTTCAAATGATCAACACCTTAAATTTATAAACACTCTTGAGCAGCATAGCAACCTTCAGGTGAAGGCTATCTATTTAATTTTCAGGGAGCTTTGTCTATTTTTAAAAGGTCAGGTTAAATCAGCCCTGCTGGTATCAGATAATGTAGAAGATTTAATTTATACCGTTGGTACTCAAGGTTTAATCCCCTGGCCAGAACACAAATTTATTCGTTTTATATTATTAACAGAAATTTATGATGATCAGACAGGTCAAGAAAAAAGTAGCTTATTAACTCAGTTTAAATCAACTATTGAGCAGTTACAAATCTGGCAAAAACATGCTCCTGAGAATTATACTTTTAGAGTATTAACAGCCAGGGCGATTATCGCTTCGATTGAAAACGATGTGCAATTATCACTAAGTTTATTTGATCAGGCTATAGACAGTGCTAAAAGCTCCGGTTTTATTCAGTGGCAAGGTATTTTAAATGAGATGGCTTCCCGCTTAGCTCACCAGAACAAGCTATCATTACTGGCACAAATATACTGGCAAAATGCCTACTTTTGTTATTATGAATGGGGTGCTTTAAGTAAAGTCAAACAATTAGAACAACAGCTAAAAGATTTCTCGATACTATCTAATCAGGAGATGCTGTCTAATCAGGAATTATCGCCACAAATTACCAATTATATTCACTCGCTAAATACTCAGGCGATTAATAAAATTGAACTTCAGCAGCAATCAAAAAAATCTGAAATTTTACATGAACTTTCTCAGGCAACGGATACACTTCGTGAAGAAGTCGCTGAACGAAAAAGAATTGAAAAAGAGCTTACCTTAGCTGCTTCAGTTTTTAAGCACTCTCAAGAAGGGATTATGATTACCGATAGTCATGTCCGAATTATTGATGTTAATCATGCCTTTACCTTAATTACAGGCTATACCCGAGAAGAAGTACTTGGCAAAAATCCTAATATTTTAAGCTCTGATAGACAGGATAAAACTTTTTATCAGGCGGTCTGGCAATCTCTATCGGAACAAGGTTTCTGGCAGGGAGAAATATGGAACAAAAATAAAAATGGTGATATTTATCCAGAGTTGTTAACCATCAATGTTGTCTTAGATCAGTATGGTAAGCCTCAAAATTATGTGGCTTTATTTTCTGATATTACAGAAATTAAAGAACATCAACATCAACTGGAAGTTAATGCCTATTACGATCCATTAACCGGCTTATCCAATAGAGCACACTTTACAACAAGTTTACGACAGTCTATGAATCAGGCATTAAGGCAGCGCAAACGCATTATGATTGTTTTTCTTGATATGGATGGTTTTAAATCGGTTAATGATCAATATGGTCATGATGTTGGTGATCAGGTACTTATGAAGCTAGCCGGACTGATGAAAGAAGTGCTAAGAGATAGTGATACATTAGCCAGATTAGGTGGAGATGAATTTGTTGCGGTATTTCATGAGTGTAATGAGGAACAGGTTATCCACCAGTTATTTAACCGTTTACTAAAAGCATTGTCAGCAACCATAAATATTGATGATCTTCTGATCCAGCTTTCTGCCAGTGTTGGTGCAACATTCTATCCGCAGGAAGAAGAAGTTGATGCTGAACAGTTAATGCGTCAGGCAGATCAGGCTATGTACAAAGCCAAATTAATGGGCAAGAATTGTTATCACCTGTTTGATGAAATACAAGATAGAACTTTAAGAGGGCATCATGAAGCCATTGAACAAATTGATTGGGGGCTTTCTAGCGATGAGTTTATTTTATATTATCAGCCAAAAGTTAATATGCATAGTGGAGAAGTACTGGGTTTTGAGGCCTTAGTCCGCTGGCAGCACCCAGAGCATGGTTTCTTGCTTCCAGATAGGTTTTTGCCAACCATTGAGACGCATCCTTTAATCGTTAAATTAGGTGAAAAAACCATTGAACTCGCATTAAAAAAACTATCAGAGTGGCGTAATAAAAATATAAAAAAACACATTAGTGTTAATATCTCAGCTTTTCATTTACAGCAAAAGGATTTTATTCCCCGACTTAACAAATTATTAAATTTATTTCCAGATGTTGAGGCAAAGTACCTGGAACTGGAAATCCTTGAAACATCGGCACTGCAAAATATTGATCATGTATTACAAATTATTAAGACTTGTTCTGATATGGGTATTTCTTTTTCTTTAGATGATTTTGGTACGGGATATTCTTCATTAACGTATTTAAAGTTACTACCAATCAAAACCTTAAAAATTGATCGTAGTTTTGTTCAGGATATGCTTCATGATCCTGACGATTTAAATATTTTGCAAGGGGTTATCGGTTTGGCAAACTCTTTTAATCGAGAAGTAATTGCCGAAGGTGTAGAAACTATTGAACATGGCGAACTTCTTATCTGGTTAGGCTGCGAATTAGCTCAGGGATATGGCGTTTCCCGCCCAATGCGAGAAGCAGATATTGAACAGTGGTTAACAGATTGGGAACCCAGTGAATACTGGCTTAAAAGTCGCTCAATTCAAAATTACCACTTGCCTATATTGACTTCAATCATTAAACACCGTGGCTGGATAAGTGATATTAAAGATTGCTTACATAATAATGCAAAACCGCCACCTATTATGGATATACATCAATGCAAGTTTGGTCAATGGCTTGATTCTGTTTCCCACCAAATAGATTCGACTACCTATAATTCTATTAAGACAATGCATATTGAAATTCATGATATAGCGAATCAATTACTGTTAATTAAAAATCAGGAAAGCAAAGAAAATGCATTAAAAAAATTACCCGACTTATATGATGCCTGTAATAGCTTATTAAATATTCTTAGAACAATAATCTCAAGTGATATTTAAGACATTGCCCCATCTATTGCCTTTTTTGTTAGGTGCTAACAAAATCCATTTCCATTGTCAGTGAATATCTATATAATG
>JADGAU010000179.1 GCA_015231865.1 Gammaproteobacteria bacterium
CACAATAGAAGCTACAGTCATAGAGTTTATTGGTAATTTTTGGCAGTTACTTACTGACATTGCCATATATATTTTATTAGGTGTGTTAATTGCTGGTGTAATAAAACAGTTTTTACCCGATTCATTTATTAAGAAACATTTAGGTCAAACCGGCTTTATGTCAAATATAAAAGCAGCCATTATCGGCATACCTTTGCCTTTATGTTCTTGCTCTGTTATTCCCTTTGTCAGTGCTCTGAGAAAAAGTGGTGCCTCAAAAAGTTCCATACAAACCTTTTTAATATCAACACCAATTACGGGGGCCGATTCTATTTTAGCAACTTATGGTGTTATGGGATGGGCCTTTACCATCTACCGTACAATTACGTCTGTTGTTATTTCACTTTTAGCAGGAATACTCAGCCGGGTCTTTATCAAGGAAGAGCAACAATCCGTATCAACTGAAATAGCCGAAAGTGACTCTTGTTGTTCGTCAAATAAAGTTAAAGAAATCACAAAAGAGACGTCCTGTTGTTCTTCAAATCAAACTAATGAGCTTAATTCATGCTGTTCTTCAACGTTAAGCATTTCTAAGGATGAATCAAGACAGGAAAAACAATCATTAAAAGAAACCTTTATAAATATTTTGGCCTATGCCTTTGATAATATTTATAAGGATATTGCCAAGTCCATGATTATTGGTCTGCTATTAGGTTCATTAATTATGACCTTTATGCCAGAGAATTTAACTGAATATTTATCCGGTAATCTATTATTAAACTACTTATTAATCATACTTATTGCTATGCCGCTCTATGTTTGTGCGACATCATCGGTTCCAATGGGCATCGCTTTGCTAATTGGTGGATTTTCTCCAGGCGCTGTTTTTATATTTTTAACTGCTGGACCTGCAACTAATGCAATAACGATGAGTGTCGTTCATAAATCATTAGGTAAAAATTCATTAATTGTTTACCTGTCATCAATACTTATTGGTAGTTTAGCATTTGCACTAATTTTAGATGTTTTCTTTACAGAAATTATTAACGATATTATGGCAACAATAGAACATAAAGAAGTAAAAGGTTGGTTACAGCAAAGTACTGGAGTCATTATGCTTTATTTGTCATACAAATATATAATGGCAAATAATTATACCGTTTTATGGGGAAGAAAATCAGCCTGCTGTGCAGATTGATGTAGCAAATAATGATTGCTATTAACCTTTCCTTTGTTTGTAAACACCAAAGATAAAAGCATATAGACCAAAAAGAACAATAAAATAAATGAAAGAATCCATTCCCTCATCTGCAACTGATATGGATAAAACGCCAATCAGGATTGCGATTAAGGTAACTTTTATTCCGTCTAAAAAACCAAACATGAGATTTACTCTATCATTATAACGAAATTTGATTATATTTCTTTTAAAATAATTAATCTATATATCTGATGAGAATATACAAGAGTTATTTATCTATGATATTAAGCTACAAGTAACGTAACCTATATTTTTTATAGATTACTCAGATATATCACTAAATTGTCATTAAAGAGTAATAAAATAATGATATAATCTCTGGCAAAATTTTAGCCATCATTACCCTAATATAAAGGAAAGGAAGATACATCATGAAAATGGACGACATTAAAAAAATTGCAAAAGATATGGGTTTAAAAATTGCGAAATTAAAAAAAAATGATTTAGTTCGCATGATACAGGAAGCTGAAGAAAATATCCCCTGCTTTGCAACGCCTGCAGTTACAAGCTGTGGTCAAGATTCATGCCTATGGAGAGACGATTGTATTAAAGCAAATAAATAGTTATTCGTAATTGTTTATTATTTAACATTCAGCATAAAATTATTCAGTGGGGTAACTACACGACTCCACTGAGTTAATCAAACTCATGAGTCTCGCAAACTCAAATAAGCTCTTCAGCATATTTTGATTCAAGTTCTTTCACTTCTTGTTCAGTAACACAGGGGATATGTTGTCCATTTAAAAACATAACCTCAATATTAGCATCAATACAGTCATTAAGACTCACATACTCATTATGCAACCAATCTTGCACTGATCGTTCAATTAATTGATTTTTATTGATTGGTGAGTCCATATTTTGTCCCCTGATAATGTCATATAAATGACAACTTATACCCATATTATCGGCACAATGGCATCAGAGTTTGATGATTAATGATGAATTTTTGAATATTTCTTGATTATTGTTGAAGCCATTAATCAAAATAACTATCGACACCTGAAAAATAGTAAAACTTAGGAACAATAAACTTGCTTTAAAACTTCATAAGCTTCACGAACCTCGATGAATTTAACTGCATCTCCACCTTTATCGGGATGAGATAAATTTGCTTCATGTCGGTACTGTTTTTTAATGGTATCCCAGTCTGTTGGTATCGTTAAATTTAAATTTTCCAATGCAGACAGATGTTTATCCTCATTAACAAATCGTTTCCAGAAAGAATCAAATAAAGCTTTTATTTCATTTTCAGTTGTCTCATGATAATTTTTCCAATCAAGATAGTAGGCTTTTAATGTTGACTGTCTATCTGTTTCCATATGTTGTTGCAGATCATCACTTTTGACCGGATAGATATAAATTGACATCGTGGTGATTGATAGATAAAGCTGCTCTACAAATAGTTCATTCTGAAGCTGATACAAAGCATTCATAATAACAAAGTTTTGTCGAAAGATAAGTTCTTCGCTTGATAACCCATTATCATCTTCGTTATCTAATAACGATTTAACTATAGAAAATAATTCATGAATTTTTAATGGGTTATTTGATTTTTTAAGCTCATGTAAAAGAGCAAGTTTTAGCGGGTTATCCATTCTAATTCCGGAACAATTGAATTCAATAAGAAAATATAGACTTTAGACTTTACAAATTGAAACTAAGTGTATAGAATACCCCGCAATTAGCAAGCCTTACTTATTAATAAGTGGCTAAGTTAATTAAGCCGGTATGGCACAGTTGGTAGCGCAACTGACTTGTAATCAGTAGGTCCCGAGTTCGACTCTTGGTGCCGGCACCATTTCAAAACCCTTGTATATCAATAGATTGCAGGGGTTTTTTATTGCCTACAGAAAACTACTGACTACGAAATTCTTCAATTTGTTGTCGGTATTGTTGTCGGTTTGGCTGTGGCTAGAAGTGAATTATTATGACACTTTATGAATAAATTGAAGATAAATTTTTAGTTATTTCTACAAACTCATCCCTTAACTTCTTAGGCTTTACAACTTCTACTTGATCGCCAAAGCTCAATAACCACCACCTTAATTGTCGTGTATCTTTAACCGTAGCCGTTATCTGTACTCTGCCATCTCTTTTATTCGTCATGGCTTGATCATCACTTAATGGTGTTTCTGACAGGTAAAAGGCTTCATCGGCTGAGAAGATAGCGGTTAATTTAATCAATTTATTTTCTACATCCGCATATTCAAAACTACCTGACTGAATGAGTTTATCAAGACTAAAACCATCAGGAACAAAACAAGGCTCTTCTGTTAATTCACATTCAATAAAACGGTGAAGCGCAAAATGTACAGTGTCCGAGTATTGCTTAAAACTGGCAACTAAATAAATGACACTTTCTCTGAATATGAGCCCCAGTGGGTTAAATTGATAGTCTTTGATTTCAGAATCTTCGGTACGCTTATATGTGGCTTTGATTTGTTTGCCTTCAAATACGCCCTGATAAATGGTGGATAAAATTTCTTCATCAACAGCAGCCGGTTTTAAGGGTTGTACTCTGGGTAGTATTCTCACTTTATCAGGCCAATTTGCTAGTTGTTCAGTACCTATATTTTTAAGTACATCATCTGAGCTATCAAAATAGGGTTGTAAAGAATTCTTAACTGACTTAGGAACTAATTCGGATAGTAACTTATCCACCAGTTTAAAGGTTAAAGCCATTATGGTATCAATAGCCGGAATTTGTTGAATTTTACTATTCTTCTCCCAATACCACCCCAGCGAGTATTTATCGCAATCATTTTTTAAATCAGGGAGTATGGTGGATAGCTCATGTAAATCCCTCTGGACTGAGCGAATATCAACCGACAAGTTTTTCTCTGCCAGTTTTTCATGTAGTTGTTTGGCACTTATTCGGTGAGAGACATTTTCTTTTTTATCGGCTCGGGGAATAGATTGCAGCATATACAGTAATCTGAGTGCTTTTGACATATTAAATCCAGTTGAATTTGGCAGAGTATTCTATAGTCACATTAGAACTTTTACGATTTAATTATATCTGGTAATCTCTTCGGCGTTTCGATCAAGAATTGTTTATTAATACTGGTTAACCCAAATACTAAGGTAATATCAGATTCTTTGACCTTAAACTGCTCAGCTAAAAATTTAATCATACAAGCAGTGGCTTTCCCTTTTTCAGCAGCACAGGAAACACTGACTTTAAGCTGATTCCCTCTCACTTTACCAATCTTCGTTTGTTTAGCACCAGGTGTACCCAGGATATTTAGGCGTAAATCATCACCTTCCCACTGGTAAAACTTATCCATCAGCCAAACTTATAGTGCTTTTTTACTGGTTTAGTTACGTCCCAAACACAGGATAAACCGGATGGGAATACAACAATATCACCTGCACCAAAGCTTACGGTTTCAGTATCGGTTTTAACCGTCACTTCACCTTCCAGTAAATAGCAGGTTTCTTTATCAGAATACGTCCAGTCAAAGGTAGAGACTTCACACTCCCAAATAGACCAGTTCAGTATGCCGCTATTATCTAATTCACCATCATCAGGCTTTCTAATCTCAATTTTCATCTTAGTTCACGGCATCCTTCAAAGCTTTACCTGCTTTAAATGCTGGAACTTTAGAGGCTTTAATCTCAATGGTTTCACCAGTCTGTGGATTACGACCAGTTCTAGCGTTTCTATCTCTAACTTCAAAGGTGCCAAAGCCAATTAGCGTAACAGGCTCACCATTGGTTAACGATTCAGTGATAGCCGTTATCGTTGCATCTAAAGCACGCCCAGCATCGGCTTTTGTTAAGTTGGCTGATTCGGCAATTGCTGATATTAATTCTGATTTGTTCATTGATTTCCCCTTATAATTATTAGACTGGATAATATAGTACAAACCATAAGGAAATGAAATGCCACATATTATTGTTGAATACCCTGGAAAGCTAAGTGAACAACTGGATATACCTGAAATACTAAATAAAATTCATGATTGTGTGTCAGGAAGCGGTTTATTTGAAGCCAGTCATATTAAAACTCGGGCTTATGCTTTTAAAGAATATACGAAAGCTGGGGGTAACGATCCATACATCCATATT